>NZ_JBHZQU010000004.1:0-269343 GCF_042867205.1 Sphingomonas sp. NCPPB 2930
TCCCTCGCCCCTCGCAGAGGGGAGAGGGTTGCGCAGACTTGGTCTTTGCGAGAGCAAAGGCTTAGTCGGAGCTGGGTGAGGGGTGGGCGCTCGCTTCGCGAGCGCGCGAGCCTTTGGGCTCGCTCGACCCCTCACCCAAGCTGCGCTAGCCAGCAAGCTGGCAAGCTTCGCTAACCCTCTCCCCTTTCCAGGGGAGAGGGGAAGAAAAGCAATCGTGAATGTCGATCGACCCTAAAGCGACGACGCGACGACCGGCAGGCGGCCGCGCGTAACGGCAGGCGGGCGCAACGCGCATCCCCTCCGGCGACGCGGACCGTCCCGCCCCGGCTCTTGATCCGCAGGCTTCGCAGGAGCATGGCACAGGCCATTCGCTAGTTGATGGAGCTCCCATGCGCCTGTTCGCCGCGACTGCCACGATCCTGCTGATGTCGACCACCGCGATTGCCCAGACCCCGGCCTCCGCCCCGGCCGGTGCAAGTGTTGCGTCCCTGCCCGCGTCCAATCCCTTTGCCGCGGCCAGCACGCTGCCGCTGGGGGCACCGCCCTTCGATCGGATCAAGAGCAGCGACTATGCGCCCGCCCTGCTGGCGGGGATGGCGCAGCAACGCGCCGAGGTACGGGCGATCGCCAATGCGCGCAGCGCGCCGACGTTCGACAATACGATCGCCGCGCTCGAACGGTCGGGCCGGTTGCTGGAGCGTGCCAGCCTGGCTTTCGAGGGCGTGGTCGGTGCCAATACAGACGATGTCCTGCAAAAGACCGAGGCCGATCTGGCCCCGGCCTTCGCCGCGCATCAGGATGCGATCAACCTGGACCCCGCGCTGTTCGCCCGCATCCGGACGCTGTACGACAAGCGCCGGACGCTGGGCCTGACGCCCGAGCAGCTTCAGGTGCTGACGCTGACCTATCAGAACATGGTGCGCGCGGGCGCGCTCCTGTCCCCGGCCGACAAGGTCACGCTGAGTAAATATAACGCGCAACTGTCGACGCTGGAGACCGCGTTCCAGCAGAAGCTGCTCGCCGCGACCAAGGCGGGTGCGCTGGTGGTCGAGGACCGCGCCAAGCTGGCCGGACTGTCCGAGGCCGAGATCGCGGCGGCGGCCGATGCGGCCAAGGCGCGGGGGCTGGCCGGCAAATATGTGCTGACCCTGCAAAACACCACCCAGCAGCCCGAGCTTGCCAGCCTGACCGATCGCGCCACGCGCGAGGCGCTGTTCCGGGCGAGCTGGACGCGCGCGGAGAAGGGCGACGCCAACGATACCCGCGACACGATCGCGCAGATCGCCCTGCTCCGGGCGCAAAAGGCCAAGCTGCTCGGCTTCCCCACCTGGGCCGATTACGTGCTGCAGGACCAGATGGCCAAGAACCCGCAGACCGCGCTCGCCTTCATGCAGCGGCTGGGCAAGCCCGTCGCCGTCGAGCAGCATCGCGAGGCGGCGGAATTGCAGGCGCGGATCAAGGCGACCGGCGGCGATTTCGAGCTGAAGCCCTGGGACTGGGATTTCTATTCGGAACAGGTTCGCAAGGCGAAATATGATCTGAACCAAGACGAGCTGAAACCCTATTTCGAGATCAACAAGGTCCTGACCGACGGTGTCTTCTATGCCGCGCACGAGCTGTACGGCCTGACCTTCAAGCGCCGCACCGACATTCCTGTCTATCAGCCCGACGTGATGGTCTATGAGGTGGACGAAGCGAACGGCGCGATGCTGGGCCTGATGTATTTCGACTATTGGAAGCGCGACAACAAGAATGGCGGCGCGTGGATGTCGAACTTCGTCAACCAGTCGAAGCTGATCGGCACCAAGCCGGTCATCTATAACGTCGCGAACTTCACCAAGCCCGCCGCCGGTCAGCCCGCCCTGATCAGCTTCGACGATGTCGTGACGATGTTTCACGAATTCGGCCATGCGCTGCACGGCCTGTTCGCGAACCAGGTCTATCCCTCGGTATCGGGCACGAATACCGCCCGCGACTTCGTGGAATTCCCGTCGCAGTTCAACGAGCATTGGGCGCTCGATCCCAAGGTGCTGTCGCATTATGCGGTGAACTACAAGGACGGAAAGCCCATCCCGCAGGCGCTGGTCGACAAGATCAAGCGGGCCAGCACCTTCAATTCGGGCTATTCCTTCGGCGAGGCGCTGGCCGCGGCCGAGCTGGACATGAGCTGGCATTCGCTGACGGCGGCGCAGGGGCGGCAGGATGTCGACGCCTTTGAGGACAAGGCGCTGGCCGCGACCGGGCTGGACATTGCCGAGGTCCCGCCGCGCTATCGCTCCAGCTATTTCCTCCACATATGGTCGAACGGCTATTCGGCGGGCTATTACGCCTATAGCTGGACCAAGATGCTGAGCGCCAATGCGTTCAACTGGTTCGAACGCCATGGCGGCATGACCCGCGCCAATGGCCAGCGATTCCGCGACATGATCCTGTCGAAGGGGCATACCGAGGACTATGCGCCGATGTTCCGGGCCTTCAACGGCGCGGACCCGCAAGTCGGCCCGTTGCTGAAGGACCTGGGCCTGGACGCCGATACCCCGGAGCAGGCGCAGACCGGGACGACCGCCGGATAGGCCGGTGCCGGGCGGCATGACGGTGTGCCGCCCGAAAAATTCGCCTGGTCTCATGACCGTCATATTCCACGCGACGCGTCCGGTTTTTGCGGCTAGCGTCGATCCATTACCCCATGCCGTGATCGAGGAAGGTTGATGCGAGTAGCCCTGCTTTTCCGTCTTTTTCTGACGGGTATGGCGGCGAGTTTCACGAACCCGGCATCGGCGGTCACCCCGACGTCCGAACTGGTCGAGCTTCAGCGCGAGATGAACGCGCTGCTGGCCGGGCGCTCGGGGGAATATGGCATCGCCGCGATCGATCTGCGCGACGGCTATACCGCCAGCGTCAACGGCACGATCCCCTTTCCGATGGCGAGCACGGTGAAGCTCGCCATCGCGGCCGCCTATCTGACCGAGGTCGATCAGGGGCGGCGGAGCCTGAGCGACATGATCCATGGCCGCACCGCCGCGAAGGCGATGGAGGCGATGATCGTGCGCAGCGACAATCTGGCGGCCGACCAGCTGTTTGCAGCCGTCGGCGGCCCTGCCAAGGTCCAGCAATGGCTATGGACTCAGAACATCACCGGCATCCGGGTCGACCGGACCATCGCCCAGCTTCTCCGCGAACGCGGCCATCTGGCGGACATCAAGGACGTCGCGACGCCGGTCGCCATGGTCACCCTGCTGAAGCGGCTGGACAGCGGCTCGGTCCTCGCGCCGCAGAGCCGAGCCTTCCTGCTCGGCCTGATGCGGCAATGCCGGACGGGCACCCGCCGTATCCGCGCGCTGCTGCCCGCCGGAACGCTGGTGGAGGACAAGACGGGGACGCTGGACGGCATCTCGAACGATGTCGGGTTCATCACCATGCCCGACGGCCGCCGCGTGGCGATCGCCGTGTTCGCACGCGGGGGACGCGATCGCCAGCCCGTCATCGCCGAGCTGTCGCGGATGATCTATGATCGCTTCACCGACAGCGTCCGCAATGCGGTCGCGGCGTTCATG
This sequence comes from Sphingomonas sp. NCPPB 2930, assembly GCF_042867205.1. NCBI lineage: Bacteria > Pseudomonadati > Pseudomonadota > Alphaproteobacteria > Sphingomonadales > Sphingomonadaceae > Sphingomonas > Sphingomonas sp. NCPPB 2930. Next base: position 3,555 of record NZ_JBHZQU010000004.1, read on the forward strand.
AAGCTGCGATAACCCGGACCGTAGGCGGTCGATCCGCTCCGGTCGGCGTGCGGGCCACCGCGCGGATACGGAAAATGGCTGGACAAACCCATCGGGCATTTGTCTTTTTAATGATCTACGTTAGCGCAGGCGGCGGGCCGGGCCGGGGGGCCTTGTCCCGCTTTCGGGTGGCAGAATGATCAGGACACAGCCAGGCAGCATCTTCGATCGGATCATCATCTGGTCTTTCGACCGACCGGTGTCGGGCTTCACGCGCTATACGCTGGCGGCGCTGGTCGTCGCATTCGTGGCGGTCGCGCGGATCCTCATCATCCCCGACGAACTGCCATGGCTGCTCTTCATTCCGGCCACGATCGGCGTCGCGCTGGTCCTGGGGCTGGGCGCGGGACTGTTCGCCAGCATGGTGTCCACGGTCGCCGGCGCCCTGTCGATCGGCAATGCTGCCAACCCCTATTGGCTGCCGGACAATCAATGGGCGGCGGCGGCGGTGTTCCTCTTCATCCTGATCGGCATGGTCATGATGACCGGCGAATTGCGGGACACGCTGCGGCGGTCGCTGGCGCTGAACGCCGAACTGGTCGAGCGGGAGCGTTCCTCGGCGGAGCGCGAGGTGTTCCTGTCCAGCGTCCTGGCCGCGTCCACCGACTGCATCAAGGTCGTGGACCTGGACGGCAACCTGACCTTCATGAGCGAGGGCGGCATGAAGGTGATGGACATCAGCGACTTCAATGCGGTCCGTGGCTGTCCCTGGCCGGATTTCCTGAAGGGCAACGGCGCGGCCCAGGCCCGCGCGGCGCTGAAGGCGGCGGCCGAGGGGCGTTCGTCGCATTTCGAGACGCCTGCGGACACCTATATCGGCGTTCCCAAATGGTGGTCGGTTTCCGTCTCGCCCATCCCCGGCCCGGATGGCCGCCCGGCGCGTATCCTGTCGGTGTCACGCGACCTCACCGCGCTGTACGAAGCCCGCGAGCAGCAGAAGCTCCTGAACGGCGAGCTGAGCCACCGGCTGAAGAATGTGCTGACCCTGGTCCAGTCGATCGCCAATCAGACGCTGCGCGGCGCGCACAGCATCGAGCAGGCCTCCGCCGCCTTCTCCTCGCGGCTCGCCTCGCTGGGGCGGGCGACCGATGTGCTGACCACCACCGCCTGGCAGCAGGCGGAGCTTCACGATGTCATCGAGGCCGGACTGTCGGCCGTCTCCGGGATGCGGGACCGGATCGCGATCGACGGTCCGCGCATCCGATTGAACTCGCATGTCGCGCTGGCGTTGACCCTGGCTTTCCACGAGCTGGCGACCAATGCGACCAAATATGGCGCGCTCGGCAACGATACGGGGTCGGTGACCTTGCGATGGCAAGTCAGCGGCACGCAGGGCAGTGCCTGTTTCCATCTGCGCTGGCAGGAGCAGGGCGGGCCGCCGGTCGTCCGTCCGTCACAGCGCGGCTTTGGATCGCGCATGATCGAACGCTCGCTCGGCGCCTATTTCCGGGGCAGGACCGTACTCGACTTTCCGCCCGAAGGGGTCGTGTTCCGGATCGATGCGCCGCTGGGCGACACCGGCGAGCTGATCGACGGTTGATATGGGACAGCCCAATTCGCCGCGCAGCATCCTCATCGTCGAGGACGAGCCGTTCGTCCGCCACGACCTGGCGGACTTTTTCGAGGATCGCGGCTTTCAGGTCTTCGCGGCGCAGGATGCCGACACGGCGACCGAGATCCTCGCCGCGCACGCGTCCATCCGCATCGTGCTTACCGATGTGCAGATGGCGGGGACGATGGACGGCGTGAAGCTGGCGCATGTCGTCCGCGACCGCTGTCCGCTGGCGATCCTCATCATCGTGTCGGGCATGGGGCATCCGCTCATAGCCGACCTGCCCGACGGATCGGTGTTCCTCGCCAAGCCGTTCGATCCCCGGCAGGTTCTGGACGAAATCGAACGCCTGTCCGCCTGACGGGCCGACGCCTCGACGCGCGGGTGAGCGGCCGGGACCTGCGCCCCGGCCACCGTCACGTCAGAATTTGAAGCCCAGACGGGCATAGCCGAACTGGCCCGGCAGGTCATAGGTGGTCGGATCGAACCCGCCGCAGCTCAGGCAATCCGGCGCTCTCTTCCCCAGGATGTTGTTGACCCCCATGGTCAGCGTCATACGCTGCGACATCCAGGGCAGGGTCCAGCCGACCTGCGCATCCAGATACAGGATCGGCTTCATCTCGCGATTGGCATAGGCGGGCTCGGTCACCTTGCCGATATAACGGCCGGTCAGCGACGCCAGGAACGTCTCGCTCGACCAGTCGATCGTCGCGACGCTCTTGAAGCGGGGATAGGCCTGGTCGCCGCGTTCGGTGCCCTGCCGCTCCAGCTTGGCGCTGCCGGTGGCGGTGGGCAGGGTGGTCGAATATTCCAGCAGGACGTTGCTGGCCCAGTTCAGCCCGAACGTGCCCGCCCCGACGCGCGGACTGCGATAGAGCAGGGTGATGTCGATCCCCTCGCTCTTGAGCGAGGCGATATTTTGGAGCAGCCCGCGAATCTGCGTGATCTGGCCGCTGCCCGTCGAGGAGCGGGTGATCGCGCCGCAGCTGACCGCATCGCGCTGGTTGATGCAGTTCGCCAGCAGCACGTCCGCACCGACCGAGGCGATCGCGTCGTCGACCCGGATGGTGTAGTAATCGGCCTCCAGGCTCAGCTGGCTGGCGATGCCCGCCTCGCGCGCCCAGCTGGGGCTATAGACGGCGCCCAGCACCCAGCTTTCCGACTTTTCGGGCTTCAGCGCGCGGTTGCCGCCGGTCAGGATCGGCAGCTGCAACCCGTTCTGGACGTAATTGACCGGCACGCCCAGCGCGGCGCAGTTCTGCCGCACGGTGCTGGTCGCGGGCAGGCTGGCGATGCCGGAACAGGGATCGATGACGGTGCCGTCGAACCGCGACGGCGTGCCGAACAATTCGCCGATGCTGGGGGCGCGGAACCCTTGCGCCCAGGTGCCGCGCAGGCGCAGATCCTCGAACGGCTTCCAGCTGAGCCCGCCCTTCATCACCGTGCGGTTGCCGCTGGTCGAGTAATCCGAATAGCGCGCGGCGAACGACCCTTCGAGCAGCCGGAAGAAGGGGACGTCCTTCAGCACCGGGATGCTGAGTTCGGCGTAAACCTCGTTGACGTCGAACGCGCCCGCCGTCGGCTGGGCCGGAATGTCCGACCCCAGCCCCGCCGCGACGATGGGATCGGGGTTGAAAGACCCCGTCTGGCGGCGGAACTCATATCCCGTGGCCAGCCCCAGCGGCCCGGCGGGAAGCTGGAACAGCGTGCCCGTCAGGTTGAAGGTCGCGTCGGTCATCGTCTGTTCGGACCGGTCGCGCTGGGTGAAGGTCACATAGTCGATCATCGCTTGGGTGATCGAACCGGCGCCGCCGAAGATGTTGAACGGCACGCACGCGCCAGTGCAGTTCGCCACCGGCCCCAGCGCCAGGGCCAGGTTGGCGGCGTTCACATTGCCGTGCGCCACCTGCTTGGCATGGTTTTCGGCATAGATGACATTGGCGTCCCAGTACCAGGTGCCCGCGCCGATCGGGATCTGGCCGTCCAGCGTGCTCGACATGTACATGGTGTCGACCCGCTGGCTGTAGTGGCGCGGTCCGTTTTCGACGAAGCGCCGCCCGATAAAGCCGTAATTGGCGGGCGTCCCGCTATTCCCCGCGCTCAGCGTCACGCCGAACGGGTTGAACGGATTGGTCCGGTCGATCGAAATGGTATCGAGAAGATTGCCGTTGCCCGCATCCGGGCCGACGAACAGCGGCAGCGGCGCCGCCTGATTGTCCGAGGTGCGGCGGTTGTAGATCAGCTTGGTGCTCAGCCGGACATTGTCCGCCAGCTGACCGGTGAAGTTGACGAAGGCGCCGACCCGCTCCTGCGGCGTCAGCAGATAGTTATAGGGGCGGAAGTTGAACCGATCGGCGACGGTGAAGGACTTGAAGTCGCTGTTCGCGCCGGTCGGGTCGGACGGGTCGAAGCGCGGCCGGGTGAGCGGGTTGCTCTTCAGCGTCAGGTTCATCGCCTCGCCCGTCACGGGGTTGTTGATGATGAACCGGCCATTGGGCGTGCCCGAGCTGCACGTGCTGGTGCAGGCGGTCGCACCGGGATCGGGGAAGGCGTAATAGGGCCGATCGCCCGCAAAGACCGACCCCTGGTTGATGTAATTGGCGCCCGCGACGATCGAGACGCGGCCGTCCGAGGTCCGGTGCCCCCAGCTCAGCTGGTAATTCTGGGTTACTCCGTCGCCCTTGTCATAGCCGCCCAGCTGCGCCGAGGCGAGGAAGCCGTTCTGGCGCTTCTTGGTGATGATGTTGACGACGCCCGCGATCGCGTCCGAGCCGTAGATGGTGGACGCCCCGTCGCGCAGCACGTCGACGCGTTCGATCATGCTGTCGGGAATGGCGTTCAGATCGACCGCGCCGGGAATGCCGCTCGCCGCGCTGCCGTTGATGAAGCGCAGGCCGTCGACCAGCACCAGCGTGCGGCGGCTGCCCAGATAACGCAGGTCGATCTCGGCCGACCCCGCGCCGACGCCGCCGCCATCGGGCGGGTTGCCGTTATTGCCCGACCGATTGAAGCGGGAATTGAGCCCGCCCGCCGCACCGGGCAGGCGTTGCAGCACGTCGCCGATCGAGGAAAGGCCGGTTCGCGCGATGTCCGCGCCGTCGATGGCGGTCAGCGGCGCGCTTTGGTCCAGCGGGTTGCGGCGGATGCGCGATCCCGTCACCACGATCGTCCCGTCGCTGGCACCCGCCGCATCGCCATCGGCGGTCTCGGCGGCGCCGCTGCCGCCCGAAGACTGGGTTTGCGCCTGGGCCTCGACGGCCAGGATCAGGGACCCGATGGCCGCCCCCGTCAGCGCCCATTTTCGCAACCGGCTCGGTCGATAAACCATGATCTTTCCCCTTTTTGGTCCTGCTATGCTCCCGTTCCTGCTGCGAATTTGGGGCGGCCTCTGTCGTGCCGCCTTTGATGGGGTGTGCCACGATCGGCCCATGTGACGCCCGCTGATACGGTGTGCCCATGCCTATCGCTGTCACCTCTGTTTCTTATACGGTATTACATCGAGCATGGTGTCAAGGGGCTTGCTGCGAGCGGCGGCGAGGGCAGTACGCCAAGTAATTCCTACCTATTGAGTAGGTAAACTAGCATTGTCGCAACCGGACAGGTCCTTATGCCGGGCATGCGGCCGCGCCCATGGCCGCCCAAAGGGAGCAGATATGATCGGCCTGAGACTTATGGCGTCCGCCATCCCCGCGCTTGTGGCAGCCACCCCTGTCCCGGTGGCGGCCCAACAGACCGCGCCGGTCGCACCCGCCCCGCAACAGCCCTCCCAACAACAGGCGGCGAAGGACGCGCCCAATTTCCTGGTCATCGTCGCGGACGATCTGGGCTGGTCCGATCTGGGCGCGTTCGGGGGTGAGATCGCGACCCCCAATCTCGACGCGCTGGCGCTGTCGGGGGTGCGCTTCACCGGCTTCCATACCGCGCCCACCTGTTCGCCGACCCGCTCGATGCTGATGAGCGGGGTCGACAATCACGAGGCCGGGCTCGGCACCATGGCCGAGTTGCTGGGGCCGGAAACGCGCGGGCGGCCGGGCTATGAGGGCTATCTGAACGACCGCGTCGCCTCGATCGCCGAGCTGCTGCACGCGGGCGGGTACACGACGCTGATGGCGGGCAAATGGCATCTCGGCCTGACCCCGGAGCGCGAACCCGCCGCGCGGGGCTTCGAGCACAGCTTCGCGCTGCTCCAGGGCCTGTCGAACCATTTCGGCGAGGACCAGAACGACGCCTGGACCCGGGCGGGCCTCGCCCCTAGCTATCGCGACGACGGCAAGCCCGCCGCGCTGCCCAAGGGCACCTATTCCGCCGACTATTTCGCGGACCGGCTGATCGGCTATCTCGACGCGGCGGCCAGGTCGGGGGATCGGCGCCCCTTCTTCGCCTATCTGCCCTTCACCACGCCGCACTGGCCGCTCCAGGCCCCGGCGGAGACGATCGCCAAATATAAGGGCCGCTATGACGCAGGCTATGAAGCGCTGCGGAGCCAGCGGCTGGCGCGGCAAAAGGCGCTGGGGCTGGTTCCTGCCGATGCGGTGCCGCACGCGCTGGAACTGGCGCGGCCCTGGGCCTCGCTGACCGCCGAGGAGCGCGCGATCGAGGCGCGCAAGATGGAGGTCTATGCCGCGATGGTCGACCGGATGGACCAGAATGTCGGCCGCGTCCTGGCCGCGCTGAAGGCGCAAGGCAGGCTCGACAATACGATCATCCTGTTCTTCGCCGACAATGGCCCCGAAGGGAACGACATCCACGCGCCCAGCCCGCGCTTCAAGGTCGGTTCGCCCGATGCGGCCTTGCCCCCGGCGGAGGCGCTGGGGATCGACAACAGCCTGGGCAATATCGGCAAGGGCAGCAGCTATGTCGGCTATGGCCCCGGCTGGGCCCAGGCCAATTCGGTCCCGTCCTGGCTGGTCAAGAGCTATACCACCGAGGGCGGCATCCGGGTGAGCGCCTTTGCCGCCGGGCGCGGGGTGAAGGGCGGCGGGCGGATCGCCAATGCCAATCTGGACGTGCGCGACGTCGCGCCCACGCTGCTCGACTATGCGGGGCTGCGCCAGCCCAGCGCGTTCGCCGGTCGCCCGATCCTGCCCTATGAGGGCCATAGCCTGCGCCCCGTGCTGGCGGCCGATGCGGCGGGAGTGCGCGGCGCGGACGAGGCGCTGGGCTATGAACTCTTCTTCCGCCGGGCGTTGCGCAAGGGCGACTGGAAGGTCGTGTATCTGCCCGCGCCGACCAATCGCTACACGCGCGGCGGGGTCAGCACCGGGCGGTGGCAGCTCTTCAACATCGCGGCCGACCCCGGCGAGACGAAGGACCTGTCCGCCGCCGAGCCCGCGCGGCTGGCCGATCTGGTGGCGGCCTATGATCGCTATGCGAAGGCCAAGGGCGTGGTGCCGCTGCCCGCCGGGGCCGAGACCGCAACCGCCCCGGCGGCGCGGCCGTGAGGATAGGGGCGGCGTTGCTGCTGGCCGTGGCGGCGACCGCGACGCTGGGCGCGCAGGCCCCCGCGCCGGTGCGTCGCTGTCTCGGCCAGGACGCAATCGTCACGGTGCCCGCCGGGACCGTCCTGCTGGGCGAGGACGGCGCGGAGCGTCCGGGGCAGGCGGTGCGGGTAGCGGCGTTCCGCATCGACGCGCATGAGGTCACCAACCGCCAGTTCGCCGCCTTCGTCGCGGCGACCGGCCATCGCACCCGGGCCGAGCGCGAAGGTGCATCCGCGCTGTTCGTCGCCCCGACCGAGGCCGTATCGCTCGACGACGCCTCGCGCTGGTGGCGCTGGACGAAGGGGGCGGACTGGCGTCATCCCATGGGGCCGGGCAGCGACCTGACCGGCCGGGCGGACGAGCCGGTCGTCCATGTCGACCGCGACGATGCGGCCGCCTATGCCCGCTGGGTCGGCGGCGCGCTTCCGACCACGGCGCAATGGGAACGCGCGGCGCGGGGCAATCAGAATGCCACGCGCGACCCGGTCGAATGGGCCTTCGACCATGGCAAGCCGCGCGCCAATGTCTGGGAAGGCGTCTTCCCGATCCGCGACACCGCCGAGGACGGCTATGCCGGGATCGCCCCGGTCGGCTGTTTCGAACCCAATGACCTGGCGCTCTACGACATGGTCGGCAATGTCTGGGAATGGGTGGCGGGCGAGGGCGATGTGGGGCTGGTCAAGGGCGGCAGCTATCTGTGCGCGATGAACTATTGCGCCAATTTCCGCCCCGCCGCCTATCAGGCCCAGGAACACGACCTGCCGACCTCGCATATCGGGTTCCGCGTGGCTTATCCGGTGGCTGCTCCCGATGCGTCGCTTTCGATGCCGATCAGTCGGTCTTCATTGGGTTCGGTCACAGCGACCAATATTGGCGGGTAGGGTTTCCCGAACAAGAGGAATGCTGTCATGCAATCCTGTGCAATTTATGGTTAACGAAAAGCTTGCCGTAGTTCATGGCTTATATTTGCATGGGTGCCATCTGCGAATTCCGGCAAGCCGCGTGTCGATCTTGTGGCACGCTCCCGGTCGCAATTGGCCTGTACGCTCCGGGCTTTAACCCATGATCGGGAATTTGCTTCCGATTCCGAAGCTATAGCAGCCGATGCGGGCGATCGCGCTTTGACGAAGCGTGATCTGGAGGCACCGCATCGTGAAACGCTATCTCGCCATCGGTATCGCAGCGCTTGGCTGCGTCGTGATCCCCGCGACCTCGGCCGCGCAGCAAAGCACGCAGTTCCAGGTGACGATGACGATCCAGGCCGAATGCCGGTTGACCTCGGCAAGCGACCTGGCGTTCGGCGCGACCGGCGTGATCCAGACCGCCATCACCTCGACCAGCACCATCGGGGTCCAGTGCACCAACACGACGCCCTATAATATCGGCCTGAACGCGGGCGCGGGGGCGGGCGCGACGGTGACGGCGCGGCGGATGACCTCGGGCGCGGGCGCGACGGTGGTCTATGAGCTGTTCCGCGACCCCGCACGCTCGCAGATCTGGGGCAACACGGCGGGCACCGATACGCTGGCCGGGATCGGCAATGGCGCGGTGCAGACGCTGACCGTCTATGGCCGGGTCCCCCCGCAGACCACCCCGGCGGCCGGAAGCTATACCGACACCGTACAGGTGACCGTCACCTATTGAGCTCCCCGCAGGAGGAACGCCCATGAGACGCGCCATAGCGGCGGCCGCCATGCTGCTGACGGTTCCGGCGATCGGCCGGGCATCGGACATCCGGGTCGCGCCGGTCGCCATCGATCCCTTGCCCGGCGCGCGGACCACCGCGCTGACGCTCAGCAACGCCGAGCAGCGGCCGGTACGGGTCCAGGTCCGCGTGATGCGATGGACCTCGCGCAACGGCGCGGACGTGCTGACGCCGACCAGCGACGTCGTCGCCAGTCCGCCCTTTTCGACGCTGGCGCCGCAGCAGCAATATCTGATCCGCGTCGTGCGCACCGCCAAGGCGCCGCCGGTGGGCGAGGAGGCCTACCGCGTCCTGATCGACGAAGTGCCCGATCCGGGCCGGGCGCAGCCGGGCACCGTCGACCTGGTCGTCCGCCAGTCGATCCCGGCCTTCTTCTCGGACATTCCCCGCCGAATGCCCGATGTCAGCTGGCGGATCGAGCGTTCGGGAGGCACCACGGCGCTGGTCGGGCGGAATACGGGCAATCGGCGGCTGCGCTTGGCCGACCTGCAACTGATCGCGGGAAGCCAGCAGATCCTCGCGCGGGCGGGGCTGGTCGGCTATGTCCTGGCGGGGTCCGAGCTTCGCATCCCGCTGAACCCCGGCACCAGCGTTCCGAACGGCGCCGATGTGCGGATGCGCGCGGTTTCCGATGGTGGCCCGATCGAGGTCTCCCTTGCGTCCCAGCCGCGCCGGTGAACTGGGCTGGACGATCCTGGCCGCGCTGTCCTGCGCCCATCCGGCACGGGCCCAGGATGACGGCAGCCTGCGGGTAGGTGTCGACGTGGACCCTCGCCGCCAGGAACAGGCGTTGCAGCTGGAGGTCTATCTGAACGACCGTCCCACCGGCTATGTCGCGTCGTTCACCCAGCGCCCGGATGGCGGCTTCAGCGCCCCGGCGACCGAGTTGCGGACCGTCGGCGTCGCGCTGCCCGTCGAGATCGATCGGGGCGACGTGCCGCTCGAGCGCATCGCCGGTCTGCGGTATCGCTATGAGGAGATGCGGCAGATCATGTGGCTGGTCGCGGGGCCGACCGCCGAGCGGCCGACGCTGATCGATGGCGGGCGAAACGGTCGTGGCGGGGCGGTTCCGGATCGTCCGCCGCCGGGCGTGGTGCTCGACTATACGCTGTTCGCCAGCGGCGACCGAAGCGCGGTCGGTCCCCGCTTCACGGGCGCATCGGGGGCGTTCGGGACGCGGATATTCGGCGCGTTCGGCCTGATCGAGAACAGCGCCGTCGCGCTGTTGTCCAGCGGGCCGCGCGTCACGCGACTGTCGACCAGCTACAGCTATGAGGATCCGTCGCGTCTGGTGACGCTGCGCGCGGGCGACACGATCAATGGCGGGCACGGCTGGACCCGGCCGATCCGGATGGGCGGCCTTCAGATCCAGCGGACGTTCGGCATGCGGCCCGACCTGGTCACCATGCCGATCCCGCGCCTGGCGGGGAGCGCGGCCGCCCCCTCGACCCTGGACCTGTTCATCGACCGGGTGCGTACGCTGTCGGCGCGCGTGCCCGCAGGCCCCTATGCCGTGATGCACCCGCCGGTCGTGCAGGGCGCGGGCGTCGCGACCGTGGTCGTCCGCGACGCGCTGGGCCGCGAGACGGTGTCGACCGCGCCCTTCTATGCCTCGCCGCAATTGCTGGCGGAGGGGCTGACGGACTTCAGCGCCGAGATCGGCTTTGCGCGGCGCAGCTATGCGATCGTGTCGAACGACTATGACCGGCGGCTGATCGCCTCGGCATCGGCGCGGCGCGGCATCTCCAGCCGATGGACGCTCCAGGCGCATCTCGAGGCTGGCGCGGGCCTGGTCCAGATCGGCGGGGGGAGCGTCGTGACGCTGCGCGACCGGGCGTTGCTGTCGGTCGCGGGCGCGATCAGCCAGGCCGGTGGGCGGACCGGCGGGCTTGTCGATATCGGGCTGGAGGCGCGCCGTCCCGGCTTCTCGGTCCTCCTGCGCTCGATGAGGACGATCGGCGGCTATGCCGACCTGGCGTCTCGGACCGCATCCTTCGGTCCGGTCCTGACGGGCGATCGCCGCATCTTCGGCGCGCCGCGCGAGATCGACCAGTTCTCGCTGTCGCTTCCCATCCAGGCGACCTCGGCGTCGATCGGCATCAGCCTCGTCAATTCCAAATCGGCGGCGGGGGATCGCTATCGGCTGGCCAGCCTGTCCTCGACCGCCAATGTCGGGCGCTTGTCGCTGTTCGCCAACGCCGTGGCCGATCTGGGCGGCGATCGCAGCTTCGGCCTGTTCGTCGGCGCCAGCCTGCCGTTCGGACGGCGCGCCTCGATCACCACCGGTGCGACGGTTTCGCGAGGGCGCGTGTCGGGTTATGCCGAAATGTCGCGCCAGGGCGCACATGAGCCGGGCTCCTGGGGATGGTCGGTGCGCGTCGCCGATGGCCGCGAACGGGCCGGACATGCGATCCTGCGCCACACGACCGGCTTTGCGCAGTTCGAGGCGACGGGCCTCTATGCCGGGGGCGGGGTATCGGGAACCTTGCAAGCGGAGGGGGCCGTGGCGCTGATCGGCGGCGACCTTTATGCGGCCCGGCGGCTCGACCAGTCCTTTGCGGTGGCCGATGCGGGGGCGAGCGGGGTGCGGGTGTACCGCGAGAACCGGCTGGTCGGGACGACCGGCGTGTCGGGCAAGCTGCTGGTCCCCGATATCGCGCCGTTCGAGCCGAGCGCCATCTCGATCGACCCCTCGTCATTGCCCGTCGATGCGCGGATCGCCTCGACCCATGCCGAGGCGGTGGCTTTTTCCCGCGTGCCCGCCCGCGTCGCCTTCGGGGTGGCGCGCGAAACCGATACCGCGCTGGTCGAGTTCGTCGATGGGGAAGGGCGGCTGCTGCCGCTGGGATCGCGCATCGCGCGGGAGGGCGCGCCCGACGAGGCGATCGGCTATGACGGGGTCGCCTTTCTCGGTGCGCTTGCCCCCCGGAACGAGGTGGTCGTCACCGACCCCGATGGCGGGCGTTGCCGCGCGCGCTTCGCCTTTGCGGCGCGACCGGGCGAACAGGTCCGCGTCCGCGCGGTCTGCCTGCCGATCGGAGGCACGACCCCATGAAGCCCCTGATCCTGGCGCTGCTCGCCGCCCTGGCGCTCCTTGTCATGCCGGGCACCGCGCAGGCGCAGACCTGTTCGGCGACGGTTTCGACGATCGATTTCGGCAGCCCGGTGCTCCTGGGCAGCGGCCCGGTCGACGTGACGGGGACGGTGTCGGTGACGTGCACCGGCATCCCGCTGCTCAGCGTGGTCAAGGTCTGTCCCGGCATCGGCGCGGGCAGCGGCGGCACCGATGGGTCGGCCCGGTTGATGACCGGGACGGCGGGCACGCTGCGCTATCAGCTGTATCAGGATGCGGCGCGATCGGTCGCCTGGGGTTCGCTCGACAATCCGACCTTGGGCAGCGTGCCCGCGATCATCGTGTCGGTCGCGCTCAACGGGGCGGGGTCGGCGACGCGCACCCTCTATGCGCGGCTGTTCGGCGGCCAGACGACGGTGGTGCCGGGCAGCTATCGCTCCAGCTTCATCGGCAACGCCACGCAGTTCAGCTATGGGGTCGAACTGATCGGCGCGAGCAGCAACTGCACCGGCTTTGCGGGCTCCGCCTCGATCCGCCCGACATTCGATGTCAGCGCATCGCCGTCCAGGGGCTGCACCGTGGCGGCGACGCCACTGTCTTTCCCGACGACCGGCGTGCTGTCGCGGCCGGTGACGGCGCAAAGCGCGCTGACCCTGACCTGCACCAACCAGACCGCCTATGCGGTGCGGCTCGATACGGGGCGCAATGCCGATGCGTCGGGTGTCCGGCGCATGCGGGGCGCTTCGGGGAGTTTCATCGCCTATGGGCTGTTCCGTGACGCGGCACTGTCGTCGAGCTGGGATGGCGCTCTCCAGGCCACGGGCACCGGGCTGGCGCAGTCGCAGGCGATCCATGGCCGCGTGCCGCCCCAGCCGACCCCGGCGCCCGGCCTCTATTCGGACACCGTCGTCGTCACGGTCACCTATTAGCCCGGTCGTACCGAAGCCGGGGTGACACCGCCGCCCAGCGCGCGTGCCAGCGCGACGCTGGCCGCCAGCCGCTGCGTCTGCAGGGACAAGGCGCTCTGCTGGTCGCGGAGCAGGCTCTCCTGCGCGGTCGCGACGTCGAGATAGGTGGCCGCCCCCTTGATGTACCGGTCCAGCGCGATCTGTTCGGTGCTTGCGGCGGCGGCCACCGCCTGGGCCTGCGCGGTCTGCGCGTCGTCCAGGTGGCGGAGCGTGGCGAGCGCATCCTCGACATCCTGGAACGCGCCCAGCGCATGGCTGCGATAGTCGGCCATGGCCGCCTTCCAGTTGGCGCGCGCGGCGGCGAGATCGGCGCGACGCTGCCCGCCGTCGAAGAGGTTGAGGATCGCGCCGGGTCCGATCGCCCAGAACAGGTTCGGGGCGGCGACCAGACCGGCCAGCGCGGTGCTTTGGAAGCCGCCCGTGCCGCCCAGCGTGATCCGGGGGAAGAAGGCCGCCCGGGCGACACCGATCCGGGCATTGGCCGCCGCCATGCGCCGTTCGGCCGCCGCGACGTCCGGCCGATTGGCGAGCAGCGTGGAGGGCAGGCCGACGGGTATCGCGGGCTGGGCCAGCGGTGCGTCGCGGCGCGGGATGGCGAAGGTGGAGGCGGGCTGTCCGACCAGGCTGGCGATCGCATGTTCGGTGACCGCGCGCGACGCCTCCAACGCGGCATATTGGGCGCGCGCCTCGCCAAGCAGCGCACCTGCGCGGCCGACATCCATCCCCGTCGCGATGCCGCCGCGAAACCGGTTGCGGGTCAGCGCGTCCGCCCTGGCGAAAGCGTCGATGGTCTTGGCCAGCAGCGCGAGTTGCTGGTCCTGTCCCCGCAACTGGACGAAATCGGTCGCCAGCTGCCCCTGCAGCGCCAGCTTGACCGCCGCCAGATCGTCCCGGTTCGCCTCCGCCAGCGCGCGGCCGGACGCCACCGAATCGCGCACGCGGCCCCACAGGTCCGCCTCATAGGACAGGTCGCCGCCCAGCGTCGCGGCGGTGTAGAAGTCGGGCTGCGAGCCGCCCCGCAAGGGGCGTTCGTCCGATTGCCGGTTGCGGAGCAGGCCGGGGGTCAGCTCGACATGCGGAAACAGCCCCGACCGCGCCCCCGCCAGCGTCGCGCGGGCGAGATCATAGCGGGCCAGCGCACCCGCCAGCGTCGGATTGTCGCGCTCGATCCGCCCCTCCAGTTCATCGAGCAGCGGATCGCCAAAGCCCGTCCACCATGCCGCCGCCGGAGCGGCTGCGATCGCATCGACAGGCTTCCACACTCCATCCCCCGTCGTCGGCATCTCCTTGTACGCCGCGGGTGCAGCCATGACCGGCGGGCGATAGGCGGGGGCCATCGAACAGCCGCCGAGGAGCGCCAGCATCGCTCCCGACAGCCACCGGGCGCGGGGTTTAGCCATGATGGTCGTCCCCCACGCGCACCAGCTCGCCCTGCGCCAGCGAGTCCGGGGGATTGTCGACGATCCGCTCGCCGGGGGTCACGCCCGACAGGATCTGGACGGTCGGGCCGTTATCCTGTCCGATATGGATCTGGTGCATCGCGATGCGGCCATGCGGATCGACCGTGGCGACCTGCGCCCCGCCCGCGCCGAACAGGATCGCGCTGGAGGGCACCATCGCCGTTCCGGCCTGTCCGGGCAGGTCGAACCGCGCCTGGGCATAGCCGCCGGGCTTCAGCAGGTCGTCGGGATTGTCGGCCAGCAGCTGGACGCGAAAGGCGCCGGACTGCGGATCGACCGCGCTCGACAGCCCCGCCACCGTCGCGGGGAAGCGGCGTCCTGGAAAGGCGGGGACGCTCAACGTCGCGGTCATGCCCGGCCGGATCGTCGCGGACAGCGATTGCGGGACGTTGACATAGACGCGGATGCGGTGGGTGTCGGCCACCCCGAACATCGGTGCCTGGGCCGCCGCGCCGGGGCCGACCAGATCGCCGACCTCGGCATTGCGCGCGGTCACCACCCCGGCAAAGGGCGCGCGCACCACGGCATAGCGCTTCATCGCCTCCAGCCGCGACAGCGCGGCGCGAGCCTCGGCGACCCCGGCGGTCTTGACCGCCAGATCGCCATTCTTCTCGTCGACCTCCTGCCGGGAAACCGAGGCGCTGGTCAGCAGGTCGGCCCAGCGAGCCGCCGTGCTGCGCGCCAGCTTCTCATGCGCCATGGCGCTGGCGAGCGCGGCGCGGGCCTGCCCGATCTGCTCGTCCAGTTCGGGCGTGTCGATCTCGCCCAGCGCCTGCCCTTGCGCGACATGCGCGCCGATATCCTGCGACCAGCGGCGCACATAGCCGCTGACGCGCGGAAAGAGCCGGGCGGCCTCCCAGGCCTGGAGCGTCGCGGGCAGGTCGAGCGCGTCGCTCGCCGCGCCGCCCTTGACGGTGACGAGGTGGACGGTCGGAATGGCATTGGCCGTCGACCAGCTGGCCGCAGACGCGACGTCATGGCTGCGCGACAGGGTTCCCACCCCCACGATGCCGATCGCCAGCACGGCGGCGGCAAGGCCTGCGGTCTTCAGGCCCTTGGGCGTGGGGGTGTCGGCCGACACAGCGGGGGCCGGGGCGGCTTCATGCATGGATGGCTTCTCCAATGGGCATGGCAGGGGAAGGGGTGGCGGCCGTCCGGCGGCGGTGCGCGATGGCGAAGACGACGGGGACGAAGACGAGCGTGGCGAGCGTCGCGCAGAGCAGGCCGCCGATGACCGCGCGGCCGAGCGGCGCATTCTGCTCGCCGCCTTCGCCCAGCCCCAGCGCCATCGGGGCCATGCCGATCATCATTGACAGCGCGGTCATCAGGACCGGGCGGAACCGGGTGGCGCCCGCCTCCAACGCCGCCTGGACGGCGTCGCCGCACGCCGCCAGCCTTTCGCGCGCGAAGCTGACGACCAGCACGCTGTTGGCGGTCGCGACGCCCATGCACATGATGGCCCCGGTCAGCGCGGGCACGCTGAGCGGCGTATGGGTCGCGAACAGCATCCACACGATCCCGGCCAGCGCGGCGGGGAGGGCGGAGACGATCACCAGCGGATCGGTCCAGCTCTGGAAGTTCACGACGATCAGCAGGTAGATCAGCACGACCGCCCCGGCGAGGCCCAGGATCAGGCCGGTGAAGGCGGTGTTCATCGTCTCCACCTGTCCGCGCAGCGCCACCGTCGCGCCCTTGGGCAACTGGCCCCTGGTCTGCGCCAGCACCTGGCGGATGTCGGCGGCGACCGCGCCCAGATCGCGGCCCTGCGGCGTGGCATAGACGTCGAACACCGGCTGCACCGCATAATGCGAGACGAGGGCGGGACTCGGCTCGCGGTGGAGCGTGCCCAGCGCGCGCAGCGTCTGGAAGCTACCCGGCGTGCTGCCCGTGATCGGCAGATTGTCGATCTGTTCGACCGTGTCGGCGCGATATTGCGGGGCCTGGACCACGATGGGATAGGACACGCCGTTCTTGGGGTTCAGCCAGAAGGTCGGCGCGACCTGCGCGCTGCCCGCCAGGTTGACCGACAGGCTGCGCGTCACGTCGTTCTCG
Source organism: Sphingomonas sp. NCPPB 2930 (assembly GCF_042867205.1). NCBI lineage: Bacteria > Pseudomonadati > Pseudomonadota > Alphaproteobacteria > Sphingomonadales > Sphingomonadaceae > Sphingomonas > Sphingomonas sp. NCPPB 2930. The sequence continues at coordinate 19,884 of NZ_JBHZQU010000004.1, forward strand.
GTGATGCCCAGGCGGCTCGCCTCGGTACGGTCCACATCGACCGCATATTCGGGATAGTTGGACGCCTGTTGCAGCCGGACATCGGCCAGCCCCGGAATCCGCGACAGTTTCGCGACCAGCATCCGCGCATAGGCCTCGCCCCCCTTGGTATCGGGGCCCGCGACCTGGACGTCGATCGGCGCGGGCGAGCCGAAGTTCAGGATCTGGCTGACGATATCGGCGGGCAGGAAGGAGAAGGACGAACCCGGAAAGTCGTGCGGGAGCTGCTCGCGCAGGGCCTTCACGAACCCGGCCGTCGGGCCATGGCCTTCCTTCAGCGTGATCAGGATGTCGCCGTCCTGCGGACCGACGCCGCCGGTGTTGGAATAGGCGCGATTGATGCCACTGACCGGCAGGCCGATATTGTCGACGATGGTGTCGATCTGGTCGGCGGGAACGACCTGGCGGATGCGGTTCTCGATATGGTCGAACAGCGCTGCCGTCTCCTCGATCCGGGTGCCGACGGGCGCGCGGACGTGAAGGCTGATCTGCCCCGCATCGACCGCGGGAAAGAAGTTGCGCCCCAGCATCGGCACCAGCGCGAAGGACATCAGGACGACCGCCATGAAGGCGATGACGAACGGCCGCCGCCGGGCCAGCGCAAAGGCGAGCAGGCCGGTATAATAGCCGCGTACCCCCTCGAACCGGCGCTCGAAGCCATGCTGGAACCGGCGGAACGGGTTGCGGCTGTCGGGGCGTCCGGCCCGGGCGTCATGCGTCACCATCACCTGGGCGGTGTGCGGCCCCGCATGGTCGCGCAGCAGGTAATTGCCCATGGTCGGGACCAGCGTGCGCGACAGGATGAACGAGGCGATCATCGCGAACACCACCGCCATCGCCATCGGCGCGAACAGGAAGCCCGCGACGCCCGGCAGGAAGAACATCGGCACGAAGGCGATGCAGATGCACAGCAGCGAGACGAAGGCGGGGCCGACGATCTGCCGGGCGCCGTCCAGGATTGCGTCGCGCACCGGCTTGCCCTGTTCGAGATGCCAGTTGATATTCTCGATGGTGACGGTGGCATCGTCGACCAGGATGCCGACCGCCAGCGCCAGCCCGCCCAGCGTCATGATGTTGAGCGTCTGCCCGGCCAGCGCCAGCCCGGCGATGGCGGCGAGGATGGCGAGCGGGATCGAGGCGGCGATGATGACCGTCGAACGCCACGAACCGAGGAACAGCAGGATCATCAGGCTGGTCAGCGCGGCGGCGATCACGCCTTCGCGCATCACCCCCGACACCGCCGCCTTCACGAATACCGACTGGTCGGACAGCAGCTTGACGTTCAGTCCGGCGGGCAGGGTCGCTTCGAGTTGCGGCATCAGCGCCTTGACGTGATCGACGATGGCGATGGTCGAGGCCGACCCGCTCTTCAGCACGGTCATCAGCACCGACCGCGCGCCGTCGACCCGGACCTCGTTGCGCTGCGGCGGCGAGCCGTCGCGGACATGCGCCACGTCGCGCATCAGGACCGTGGTCCCGTCGATCGTCCGGATCGGCAGGGCGTTGAGATCCTCGATGGCGTCGGGGCTGTTGTTCAGCCGCAGATTATATTCGTAGCGGCCGATCCGGGCGGTCCCGGCGGGGATGATCTGGTTCTGCTGCGCCAGGGCATTGGCGACGTCGGTCGCCGACAGCCGGTGCGCCTGAAGCGCGGCGGGATCGAGGTCGATCTGGATCTGCCGCTCCTTGCCGCCATAGGGCGACGGGATCGCCGCGCCCTGGACCGATGCCAGCGCCGGACGGATCATGTTCTGGCCTAGGTCGTAGATCTTCTGTTCGGATAGGCCCTTGCCGGACAGCGCCAGTTGCAGGATCGGCACGGTCGAGGCGTTGTAGTTCAGGATCAGTGGCGGGGTGATGCCCGGCGGCATCTGCTTCAAGACGGTCTGCGAAGCGGCCGTCACCTGCGCGGTGGCGGTGCGGATATCGACGCCGGGGCGGAAGAAGATCTTCACGATCCCGACGCCCGACAGCGACTGGCTCTCGATATGGTCGATATCGCCGACCGTCGCGGACAGCGAACGCTCGTAATAATAGATGACGCGCCCCGACATGTCGCGGGGCGGCAGGCCGCGATAGGTCCATACCGCCGCGATCACCGGGATGCGGATGTCGGGGAAGATGTCGGTCGGCGTCTCGACTGCCGCGATCCCGCCGCCCAGCACGATCAGGATCGCGAGGACGACGAAGCTATAGGGCTTGGCAAGGGCGAGCTTGACGAGTTGAAGCATGGGCATCCCGGTGTCGGACACGAACAGGGTGTCGGCGACGGCGCGGGGAAGAGGGTGGGGACCGCGGCCGCGTCGCCAACGGGAGCCTCTTCGCGCCGATCGGGCGCGCAGGCGACTTAAATGAATTTCACACCGACCGGGGCAGCGCGATCCGGACGCACAGGCCGGGCCGGGCGTCGGACAGGTGCAGGCGAAAGCCGTGAAGGTGCAGGATCGCGACGACGACGCTGAGGCCCAGGCCGCTGCCCGGCACGTCCCGCGCCGCCACGCCCCGGTGGAAACGCCGCAGGACCGCATCGCGCTCCTCGGGTGGAATGCCGGGGCCATCGTCACGGACTTCGATGGACGGGCCGCGATCGTCCTCGGTCAGCGCGATGCCGACCCGGCCGCCGGGGCGCGCGAACTTGATCGCATTGTCGAGAAGGTTGCTGAGCGCCTCGAACAGCAACCGGTCGTCGCCCTCGACCCATAGCGGCCGGGTCGCCACCGACAGGGCGATGTCGCGGTCCTCGGCCAGCGGCTCGTACAGCTCGGCGACCTGCGCGACCAGCAGGGCCAGGTCGATCCTGTGGAAGCCCGCCCGTCGACGCCCCGCCTCCAGTTCCGAGATGCGCAACAGCGCGGCGAAGCGTTCGAGGACCAGGTCCAGGTCGGCGGTCGCCCGACCGATGCCCGCCGCCACCTCCGCCACGTCATGCGGCCGATGGGAGAGCGCGTTCAGCGTGGCGCGGACGCGGGTGAGCGGGGTGCGCAGGTCATGGGCGATCGCATCGGTCACCCCCTTCACCTGCGCGACGACGCGACCGACCTCTTCGACGGTCGCATTCACCGTATTGGCGAACTGATCGAGTTCGTCGTGCCGTCCCGCGATCGGCATCCGCACCGAAAAGTCGCCCGCCGCGATCTCCCGGCTGGCACGTTGCAGCGCCCGGACGCGGCGGAGCGGGGCCCGGCTGAACCCCACCGCCGCCGCCGCGACGCAGAGCAGGATCAGCAGCCCGCTGACGATCAGCGTCTCCAATATGGTACGGCGCAGGTCGCGCAGCAGGCTGATGTCGCGACCGACCAGCAACGTCTCGCCATCGCGCGTCCGGAACGCGACCAGGCGGAACGGCCCGCGCGATCCGCTCTCCACGTCGACGGGACGGCCGGGGGGCAGCGGCCGCAGGAGACGGACATTGCCCAGCACCGGCGTACCGTCGCCCGCGATCAGCGCCAGATAGTTGAAGCCGGTCCGGTTCCGCCTCAGCTCGTACCGGACCCGGTCGGGCAGCTGGTCGGCGGGCACCCGCGCCAGTCGCTCGGCGACGGCGTGCAGGATGCGGTCGCTGCGCGCGGTCAGGTCGCGGGCGGCGGCGAAATAAACCACGCCCAGCATCGCGATCAGCCCGATGACGAACACCGCCCCCAGCATCGCCGACAGGCGGAAGGTGCTGATCCGGACGACCTCGCGCCAGTGCAGCGGCTCAACCGGCGTCGAAGAGATAACCCTCTCCCTTCACCGTCAGGATGGGGGAGGGATGGCCCGGCCGGTCGATCTTCTTGCGGAGGCGGGCGATATGGACGCTGATGAGATTGGCGCCGGGATCGAAATAATAGCCCCAGACCCGTTCGAAGATGATCCGCCGGGTCATCACCTCGCCCCGGTTGCGCATCAGGAATTCGAGCAGGCGGAATTCCATATGGAGCAGCCGGGTCGGCACGCCGTCCACCCTGACCGTGCGACGGACGAGGTCGCATTCGATCCCGCCGCCGCGCAGCACCACCGCCTCGGCCTGTTCGCGCCGCCGGAGCAGCACCTCGACCCGCATCGCCATCTCGGCGAAATCGAACGGCTTGGTCAGGTAATCGTCGCCACCGGCGCGCAGGCCCGCGATCCGCTCGTCCACGTCGCTCAAGGCGCTCAGCATCAGGACGGGGATGGCGATATGGCGCTCGCGCAGCCGGGCGACCAGGCTCAGCCCGTCCAGCCCCGGCAGCATCCGGTCGAGCGTGATCGCATCGAAGGCCTCGCGCGTGGCCAGGGTTAGGCCGGTCTCGCCATCGGCGGCGCGGCTGGCATCATGGCCGTGCCGCTCCAGCTCGGCGATGATGGCCGTGGCGGTGGCGTCGTCGTCTTCGATGACCAGGATGGCAGCCATGCGACCGGCATAGCCGCACATGCCGTTCACGGCCAAGGCTCGGCGCGTCAGGTGAAATTCATTTAAGTCGGCCGGATCGGGCTTTCGAGCGAAACGGCGGGGTATCGCACGCCTCACGCCCGAAGGATTCCCCATGCGCCGCCTCTGCCTGTCGATGATCGCCCTTTGCTCGGGCCTGGCCGCCGTCCCGGCGCATGCCTTGCCGGCTGCCGGAGACATGGCCGAGGATTGCTTCGACGTCGCGGCACCCATGGCCGAAGCGACGCCATGCTGGGAACCCGGCCGTCACCGGGACCACCATCACGCGCGCCGCAATCGAAGCGCCGAGCGGCGGGGCCCTACCGCGTCACCGCATGGGCGAACGCCGCGACATCGGCGATGACGGGGGCGCGGCCGCGAAAGGGGCGTGCGACCGACAGGATCATCCCGACATGCCCCAGTCTGGGATAGGTGCGCAGCGTCACCGGCACGCCGCCCGCGCGCAATCGGTTCGTCAGCGCCTCGCTGTTGCGGGGCAGGACCGTCCGGTCCTCGCCCCCGACCAGCAACAGGGCGGGGGGATCGCCTGCGCCCGCCCAGTGGACGGGCTGGGTTTCCTCGGGGCGCGGCCATGCGCCGAACGCCGCGCGGCTGACATCGACGTCGAAGGGCGCGAAGTCATAGGGGCCCGCCAGCCCGACCAGGCCACGGACCGCGCTCCGATCCGCGCCGAGCCAGCGATCGTCGACCGCCAGCATCGCCGCGATATAGGCACCCGCCGAATGGCCCATCAGCACGATGCGCCGCGGATCGCCCCCGACCGCCCCGATATGCGCCTCCACCCAGCGCACCGCCGCAGCGCCGTCCTCGACAAAGGCGGGATAGCGGACGTTCGGCACCAACCGGTAATCCGGGATCACGACCACGAAACCCTGCGCCGCCAGCGCCCGCCCGACAAAGGCATAGCCCGACCGCGTCCCGCTGTTCCAGCTGCCGCCATAGAAGAAGACGATCACCGGCCTTGACCCGGCGGCGCCCGAGCGTGGCGCATAGATGTCGAGTACCTGCCGGGCATCGCGGCCATAGGCCAGCCCCGTCGCCACCCGCCTGCCTTCGCCGTCCTTGGGCACCAGCGTGTCGAAGGTCTTGAGCGGCGAACAGGCGCCAATCATCAGCCCAAGGGCCAGCGACAGGGCGGTACGACGCGACCGGGGACTAGGATAGGGGATCGTCATTCCTCCATGATGGACATCGATCGCACCGCTCGCTAGTGTGCGGAACGCCTCTCGATCTATAGCGCCCGCAACGCGGCCGAGGGTCTTGCCCGCAGGACCGGAAGCGTGCCCAGGATACCGATGCCGATCGTCACGACGGCGCCGGTCACCAGCGTCGCCAGGATGACGGTCCAGTCGGGCAGCCATTCGAACTGGAACAGCCGGGTGACGACGAACCACCCGCCACCCACGCCGAGCAGCAGCGCGACCAGGCCGACGATCCCGGCGAGCAGCGCATATTCGATCGCCTGCGTCGCCAGAACCTGTCGCCGCGTCGCCCCAAGCACCTTCAGCATGACCGCATCATAGGTCCGTGCCGCGCGCGCCGCCGCGATCGCGCCCAGCAGCACCGCGATCCCCGCCAGCACCGCGATGCCCGCCGCGACGGTGATCGCGGTCGCCATCTGGCCGACGACGTCCTGAACCTGTTGGAGCACGCCGCCCACCTCCACGACCGAGGTGGAGGGGAAATGGGGGAGCAGAGCGCGGGTCACTGCCGACCCTTGTGCGGCGGGCATGTCGATGGTCGCGGCCAGATTGTGCGGCACATCGGCCAATGCACCCGGCGAGAAGACCATGACGAAGTTGAACCCCAGCGTGTCCCAGGCGATCCGCCGGAACGAGGCGATCCGCGCGGTCCGCTCGATCCCCAGTACCGAGACGGTCAGCGGGTCGCCGATCCGCAGGTTCAGCGCCTTTGCCAGCCGCTCGTCGATCGACACGAGGCTCCGGCTACCCTCCGCGCCGCGCCACCATCGCCCGGCCGTCAACGTGCTGCCGGGGGGCAGCGACGCCGCGAAGGTCAGCCCGCGCTCGCCCCGCAGCGCCCAGGCGCCTTCGGGGATCGTGGCCAGGTCGGCGACGCGGGTGGTGCCATAGCCGGTGATCGTGCCGCGCATCAGCGGAACGGTCGCGATCCGGGCCGACGGGGCGACCTGCGTGACGATGCGCCGGAATTCCGCTTCGCGTTCGGGCGGCACGTCGAGTGCGAACAGCGCGGGCGCCCGCGCCGGGACCGAAAGCCGGATATTGCCATCGATGCTGGTCCGGATGCTCGCCAGCAGCACGAACAGTGTCAGCCCCAGGCCGAGCGCGACGACCAGCGATACGGTCCGTGATCCCGGCCGATGGAGCGCGGTGACGGCGAGCCGCGCAAGCGGGCGGCGCGGGCGGGGCAGGCGGCGCGCGGCCGCCCGGATCGCCGCGCCGATCCCGACCAGCAGCGCCAGCGTCGCCGTCGTCGCGCCCAGGAACCCGGCCGCAAAGCCCGGACGCCCGGTGGTCGACAGCGCGAGCGCCACGACGGGCACGCCCGCCGCCACGCCCCATAGGGTGCCGCGCCAGCCGCCACCCGCTCGCGCATCGAGCACACCGCGCAGCAGCGCCGCCGCCGGCACGCGCCCCGCCGCGACGAGCGGTCGCGCGCAAAAGGCGAGTGCGATCAACAGGCCATATGCCGCCGCCAGCGCCAGCGGAACGGGCGCGATCGTCAGCCCCGGCGCGACGGGCAGCACCGACCCGATAGCCAGCCCGACCAGCGGCACCGCGACGATCCCCGCCGCCAGGCCCAACAGGATGCCGACCCCGGCCACGGCGAACAGCTGGAGCAGATAGATCCTCGCCACCAGACCCGATGTCGCGCCCAGCACCTTCAGCATCGCGATGCTGCCGCGACGCGCCTCCAGATAGGAACCGACGCCGTTGCCGACCCCGATCCCGGCGATCACCAGCGCGGCGAGCCCGACCAGCGTCAGGAACTCCCCCATGCGCGCGACGAAGCGGCTGGCGCCAGGCGATGCGCGGTCGCGGGTCCGCGTCTCCCAACCGGCGGTGGCGAAGCTGCGTTCGAACGCCTTGGCGACCTGCGCCGGATCGCGCGCGGTGGCGATGCGATAGCGACTATCGTACAGGCTGCCCGGCTGGACCAGTCCGGTGCGATCCAGCCCCGCCCGCGAGACGATCGCGACCGGGCCCAGCGTGAAGCCTTCGCCCAGCCGGTCGGGCTCGTCCGCGATGATCCCGCCGACGCGGAACCATGCCGTGCCGAAGCGCAGCCGGGCGCCGGGCGTCACGGACAGCCGCTCGGCCAGCGCACGGCCGATCCAGACGCCGCCCGCACCCGGTGCGCGGGCGGTGCGGCCATCGGCCAGCGTCAACCGGCCGTAGAGTGGATAGGCGGCATCGACCGCCTTCAGATGGACCGGGGCGGTCGCGCCGTCGGGGGTGACGGCCATCGACTGCATCCGGATCGTTTCCGACACCCGACCTGCGGCCTGCATCGCCGCCCGTTCGAGCCGGTCCGCCTGCCGCTGCGAGACGGCGAATTCGACATCGCCGCCCAGGATGACCCGGCCCCGCGCGGCCAGTTCTCCGCCGATCGCATCGCTCAGGCTGCCGATCGCGGCCAGCGCGCCGACGCCGAGGAACAGGCACAGCAGCAACAGGCGCAGTCCCCGGAACCGCACCGACAGCTCACGCCGGGCAAGCCGCCAGGCCAGCGACCAGCCGCTCACGCGGCGATCCGGCCATCGGCGAGTTCGACCACCCGGTCGCAGCGCCGGGCCAGCGCCGGATCATGGGTGATGACGACCAGCGTCGCGCCGGTCGCCGCGCGCCGGTCGAACAACAGGTCCATCACCCGTGCGCCGGTTGCCGCATCCAGATTGCCGGTGGGTTCGTCGGCGAAGACGATCCGGGGGCGCGGGCCGAGCGCGCGGGCGATGGCGACACGCTGCTGCTCGCCGCCCGACAATTGCGCGGGATAATGGTCCAGCCGGTGCGCCAGCCCGACCGCCGTCAGCTCGGCCTCCGCGCGGGCGAAGGCGTCGGCTTCCCCGGCCAGTTCCATCGGCACCGCGACATTCTCGCGCGCGGTCATCGTCGGCAACAGGTGAAAGGCCTGGAGCACGATGCCGATCCGGCCGCGCCGCGCGATGGCCAGCCCGTCTTCGTCCAGCGCGCCGAAATCGGTTCCCGCCACCTCGACCCGGCCCGACGTCGCCCGCTCCAGCCCGGCGAGCACCGCCATCAGCGACGACTTGCCCGATCCCGATGCGCCGAGCAGCGCCAGGCTCTCGCCGTCTGCCACCGTCAGGTCGATGCCCTTCAGGATCTCGACCGGCGCGGCACCGCCCAGCGTCAGCCTTACATCCGTCGCCCGGATGACCATATTGCCTGCGACCATAGTTGCGGGGATTCCAAGACAGAGATGACCAGGACGCCATATGTGGCCGGGGCCGCGCTTCTCCAAGCGGCATGGCTGTTATCCGCCTGCGATACCCGGCGCGAGGACGACGCGTCCGCGACGAATATCGCCTCGGCCGCCCTGGCGCAGCCCAGCCCTTCGCCCAGCGCCAGCGTCCCCGTGTCCGGCCCCCGGCGGGTGGTGCTGGCATTCGGCGACAGCCTCTATGCCGGATATGGCCTCCAGCGGGGGCAGAGCCTGCCCGATGCGATCCAGGCGCGGCTGCGCGGGCAGGGGATCGATGCCACGGTCATCAATGCCGGGGTGTCGGGCGACACCACCGCCGACGGGCGGCGACGGCTGGCCTATACGCTCGACCGGCTGAAGACGAAGCCCGATCTGGTGATGCTCGGGCTGGGCGGCAACGACGTGCTGCGCCAGGTCGATCCGGCGGAGACGCGCGCGAACATGACGGCGATGCTGGACGAACTGGCCCGTCGGGGCATTCCGGTGATCCTGACCGGGATGATGGCGCCGCCCAATCTGGGGCCGGACTTCGCGTCGCGTTTCAATGCGATATGGCCCGACCTTGCGGCCACCCATCATGCGGTGCTCGACCCGTTCATCCTGCAAGGGGTGCTGGGCAACCGGACGCTGATGCTGCCCGACGGGGTCCACCCCAATGCGACCGGCGTCGCCCGGATCGCGGATCGGGTCGCGCCGCTGGTCGGCAAGGGGCTGGAGACGCTGCCGAAGGATTGAGCGGGGCCCGCACATCGCGACGCTATGCCAATGCTATGCGATCCTCGGAAATCGATCTCGAAACCCTATGCGCCGATCCGTAGCTGGGGCGGCGCGGATCACGGTCGGTCCGCGTCGATGACGAGGATCGTACGTCATGTCGGAAGTGCTTCCCGAAGCGGACCCAAGCGGCCCGACCCTGTATGTCGGACAGGATGTCGCGGGCCATTGGCTGGTCCAGGATAGCGGCAAGCGGATGGAGGGCCGTTTCGTCTCCTTCGCGGCCGCGATGCAGTATGCACAAGGCGAGCGTCACGCCTATCACGCCGCCGTCGTGGTGGCGATCGAGCCGCTCCGCCCGCTGGTGGCGTTCGTGCCGGTCGCGCCGTCCGAACGCGCGTTGCCGCGTGCGGCCTGAGGGGGGATGGTCGATGATCGCCCATGACCCGCGCTGGCCTGCCATCCGTTCCGCCTTGTCCGGCCTGCGCGAGCAGCGGCGTTTCGCGGTCCGCATCGTCGATGCCGATTGCGGCGCGGGGGCGTTGTTGATCCGCTCGGTACGCCATGCCCGGATGCTCGGCTTCACCGCGATCGAGGGGCGGGGGATCAGCGGCTCGCCCGCGATGATCGGCCGCGCCCGCTGCGCCGCGCGGCGGGCCAGCGACCCCGCCATCGGCCTGGAGTTCGCGTCGCTGACGCTGGACGAAGCCTTGCGGACCGAACGCGATGTGCCCGCCGACATCCTGCTGTGGCGTGGGCCGATCACGGCCGCCGTATCGCAGGCCGCCATCCTCGTCATCGCACAGGACGACCGGACATGGCTGGAGAAGGCGGCATGACCCGGCGCGGCATGACCCGGCGCGACAGGGCCTGGCGGGCGATGGGCGCGCTGCTGTGCGGCGGCTCCTGCGCGGCGGCGATGGGGCTGGGCGAGGCACCGCTGGCGATCCCCTTCTTTCCGCTCGCGCTGCTGGGGCTGGTGCTGATGACCCATGGCAAGCGGGTGGCGACCGCGCTGCGCGCCGAGCGGCGGGGCCATGGCCTCACCGCCGACGTGATCCATGCCGAGCGTATCCGGCGCCATCGCCGCCGCCTCGACTGACCATTCCTCCATCACGGAGACCCTTCATGGCATTTTTCGACTATCGCGACGGCATCCTCCATGCCGAGGACGTGCCGCTGCCGCGCATCGCCGAGGCGGTGGGCACCCCGGTGCATGTCTATTCCGCCGCGGCGTTGCGCCATGCCGCTTATGGCTTCTCGGCGGCGCTGGCCCCGCTGCCCGTCGCGCGGCGAGCCTTTGCGGTGAAGGCCAATCCCAACATCGCGCTGCTGCGCCTCCTCGCGGAATGCGGCTATGGCGCGGACATCGTCTCGGGGGGCGAGCTGGCCCATGCGATTGCGGCCGGCATGAAGCCGCAGGACATCGTCTTTTCCGGCGTCGGCAAGACCGACCGCGAGATGATCGAGGCGCTCGATGCGGGCATCGGCCAGTTCAATCTGGAACTGGAGGAGGAGGGGCAGGTGCTGTCCGACCTCGCCCGCGTGCGGGGCGTGCGTGCGCCGGTCGTCCTGCGCGTCAATCCGGATGTCGATGCGGGCACCCATGCGAAGATCGCCACCGGCCAGCGCGAGACCAAGTTCGGGGTGCCGATCGATGCGGCCCCGGCGATATATGCGCGCCTGGCGCGCCTCGACGGGCTCGATCTGCGGGGGATCGCGGTGCATATCGGCAGCCAGCTTCGCGACCTGACGCCGATGGAGCGGGCCTTTACCCGTATCGGCGACTTGGTCCGGACGTTGCGCGCGGCCGGGCACGGGGTGAGCGATGTCGACCTGGGCGGTGGGCTGGGCATCGCCTATGCGCCGGACGAGACGGCGCCGTCTTTCGAGGATTATGCTGGGATGGTCGGTCGCGTGACCCGCAACTGGAACGTCGCGCTGACCTTCGAGCCCGGCCGGGCGATCGTAGGCGCGGCGGGGCTGCTGCTGACCCGCGTCATATGGGTGAAGCCGGGCGTCACCCATCCCTATGTCATCGTCGATGCGGCGATGAACGACCTCATGCGGCCCGCCCTGTACGACGCGTTCCACCGCTTTGCGGCGGTCGCGCCGCGCGGCGGACGGATGCAGGCGCATATCGCCGGGCCGATCTGCGAGACGGGGGATAGCTTCGCGCGGGGGCGGGAGATCGATGCGGTGCGCCGGGGCGACCTGGCGGTGTTCCATACCACCGGCGCCTATGGCGCGGCGATGGCGTCGACCTATAATTGCCGCGCGGTCAGCCCCCAGCTGTTGGTGGACGGCGACGAATACCGGATCGTTGGCGAGCGCGGCACCGTCATCGATCGCGCGGCGTGACGGGGCGGGAGGTTCAGTCGTCCGAACCATCCCGGAAAAGCATGATTTCTCAAGCCTTTCGTGAAACCTAGGGGGTCGAACAACGATCATAATATGAGAGACGATGCTCAAGAGCCTGTTCCGGGAACGGCGACGTTCCCACGCCGTACATGCCCTGGGCATCATGGGATCGCCACGCGAGCCGGGCTTTGACCGCTTCGTCTCGGCGGCGGCGCATGCGTTCGACGCTCCGATCGCCCTGCTCTCGCTGATCCATGCCGACCGGCAATGGTTCAAGGCGACCCATGGCATGGATATCGACTGCAATTCCCGCCAAGGCAGCTTCTGCAACTTCGCGCTGGATCGAGCCGATGGGCTGGAGGTCTGCGATCCGTGCGGCGATAGCCGTTTCGCGACATTGCGGTTCGTGGCGGGGGCACCGCACATCCGATATTATATCGGTGCGCCGCTTCGGGTCGGGGCGGGCGTGGATGTCGGCGCGCTGTGCGTGATCGACGTCCGGCGGCGCGATCCGGCGTCCGTCGACCAAAAGGCCTATCTCGCGGCGCTCGCGCGGCAGGCGTCGGCCGCGTTGGAGGCCCGGGCGGATCTGCTCGACATGCGGGGGTCGGCATGATCGCGGTCGCGCTCTGTATCTTCACGCAACATGATCTGCGCCTCGTCGCGCTCGCGCTGTTGATCTGCCTGATCGGATCGGCGGCGACCGTCCAGCTGTTCAGCCGGGTGCGCGCGTCCTCGGGCTATCGCTGCTTCGGCTGGGTCGTGCTGGGCGCGGTCGGGGCGGGCACGATGGTATGGGCGACCCACTTCGTCGCGATGATGGCGTTCCGGACGACCGCGCCGGTGATCCTCGATCCGATATTGACGCTCCTGTCGCTGCTGGCGGTGATCGGCCTTGCCATTCCGGGTCTGGCCATCGCCGCCGGGCGACGGCGCGGGGCCGGGGCGTGCGGCGGCGCGCTGATCGGTATGGGCATCAGCGTGATGCACTATGTCGGCATGGCGGCCTATCGCGTCGACGGGATCGTGACCTGGAACTGGCATTATGTCGTCGCCTCGATCCTGCTTTCCAGCGGGCTGTCGGCGCTGGCCTTTCATGTCCTGACCGGGCGTGGGCGCTGGCGGACCGCGGAGGGGATGGGGCTGCTCAGCCTGGCGGTCGCGGCGCTGCACTTCACCGGCATGACGGCGATGCGCATCTCCGTCCTGCAATTCGGGCAAGGACTGTCCGATGTGACCATGGTGGCGCTGGCGACGACGACGACGGTGGCGACGCTGATCATCGTCGGCTGTGCCGCGATCAGCGCGTTGATCGACGGGCATACCCAGTCGGAAACCTATCGGCGCCTGCGCCACATGGCGATGCACGACAGCCTGACCGATCTGCCCAACCGGATCAGCTTCATCGAGGAGATCGAGAAGCGTTTCCTGATCCGGGGCGGATATCCGTGCATGGCGGTCGTCATGATGGACCTGTCCCGGTTCAAGGTGGTCAACGACACCTATGGGCATCAGGCGGGCGACCAGTTGCTGGCCGCGTTGTCCGCCCGGCTGTCGGCGATGCTGAAGCCGGGCGAATGCGTCGCACGCCTGGGCGGTGACGAATTCTCGGCGGTCATCTCCTATCACCGGCCCGAGGAGCTGGCCGATTTCCTGTCGCGTCTGACCGCCGCCTGCGACGCGCCCTTCCTGTTCGAGCGGTTCACCGCCTCGATCGGGGGGAATGTCGGCGTGGCGATCGCCAATCGGGACGGCTTCGACGCCGATGCGCTGCTCGCCAAGGCCGACCTGGCCATGTACCGCGCCAAGTCCGCCCATTCCCGCCAGCCCTGCTTCTATGACGCGCAGATGGACGACGCGATCCGGCAGGGCCGCGAACTGGTCGCCGACCTCCGCACGGCGCTGGACGAGAACGCCTTCGAGCTTCACTATCAGGTGCAGGCCGCCATCCCGTCGGGTGAGATTTGCGGATACGAGGCGCTGATCCGCTGGAACCATCCGATGCGCGGCATGGTGCCGCCGTCGGAGTTCATCCCGCTGGCCGAAAAGAGCGGCGACATCGTGCCGCTGAGCATCTGGATCCTGCGCCAGGCCTGTTTCGAGGCAGCGCGCTGGGCCAACAGCCATCCCGTCTCGGTCAATCTGTCGCCCATGCATCTGGCCGATCCCCGGCTGATCGAGACGGTGCGTTCGGCGCTGGAGGATAGCGGCCTGCCGCCCGAGCGGTTGTCGCTGGAGCTGACCGAGAGCGCGATCATCCATGACCGGCATTTCGCGCTGGGCCAGTTGCGGGCGCTCAAGGCGATGGGCATCGCCATCGCGCTGGACGATTTCGGGGTCGGCTATTCCTCGCTCGACGTGCTGCGATCCTTTCCGTTCGACCGGATCAAGCTGGATGCGTCCTTCGTCTCGGAGATCGAGCGGGACGAGCAGGCCGTGTCGATCCTGCGCTCGGTCGCCGCGCTGGGCGCGACGCTCAACATGCCGGTGCTGGCCGAGGGGATCGAGGAACCCGCGCAGCTGGCGATCGTCGCGCGCGAGGGGTGTACGGCCATTCAGGGCTATCTGATCGGCAGGCCGTCGCGCCTGCTGGCCGATGCCGATCAGGTTCGCCGGATCGCGACGCGCAGGCCGCAGATCGTGGAAAGCGAGGCCGTGGCCTGAGCCCGCGACCTCGCTCCCTGCGGATCAGAAGCGATCCGCGTCCATCACCTTGGTCCACACCGCGGCGAAGTCCTTGACGAACTTCTCCTTGGCGTCGTCGGCGGCATAGACCTCCGCCACCGCGCGCAGTTCGGAGTTGGAGCCAAAGATCAGGTCCACCGGCGTCGCGGTCCAGCGGGCCGTGCCCGTCGCGCGGTCCTTGCCCTCGTAAAGACCCGGCGTCGTCGACTTGGTCCAGACCGTGTCCATGGTCAGCAGGTTGACGAAGAAGTCGTTGCTGAGCGTTCCCGGCCGGGTCGTCAGCACGCCGCTCCGCGATCCGCCGCTATTGGCGTCCAGCGCGCGCAGGCCGCCGACCAGCACCGTCATTTCCGGCACGGTCAGGTCGAGCGCATCGGCCTTGTCGACCAGCGCTTCGGGCGCGCTGACTTCCGCCTTGGGCCCATAATAGTTGCGGAAGCCGTCGGCGACCGGCTCCAGATGGGCAAAGGACGTCACGTCGGTCTGCGCCTGGGTCGCGTCGACCCGGCCGGGGGTGAAGGGGAGGCTGACCGGCACGCCGCCGGCCTGCGCCGCCCGCTCGACCGCCGCATTGCCGCCCAGCACGATGAGGTCGGCCATCGACACCTGGCGTCCGCCGCGCGCGAAGTCCTTCTGGATCGCGGTCAGCTTGGCGAGCACCGTCTTCAGCTCGGCGGGGTCGTTGACCGCCCAGCCCTGTTGCGGGTCGAGCCGCAGCCGCGCGCCATTCGCCCCGCCGCGCATGTCGGTGCTGCGGAAGGTCGAGGCCGAGGCCCAGGCGGTCCGGATCAGCGCCGGACCCGACAGGCCCGAGGCCAGCACCATCGCCTTCAGCTTGGCCTGATCCTCCGCCCCGATGGGTGCGAAGCTAGCGGCCGGAAGCGGGTCCTGCCAGTTATAGGTCTCGCCCGGAATCTCGCTGCCCAGATAGCGGGCGCGCGGGCCGAGGTCGCGGTGGGTCAGCTTGAACCACGCACGGGCAAAGGCCTGAGCGAACAGATCGGGGTTCTTCTGCCAGCTCTCCAGAATCTTGCGGAAGGCGGGATCGTCCTTCAGCGCCATGTCGGTGGTGAACATGATCGGCGCGTGGCGCACGTTCGGCAGGTGCGCGTCGGGCACCAGCTGCGCCGCGGCCGGGTCGGTCGGCACCCATTGGGTCGCGCCCGCCGGGCTCTTGGTCTTCACCCAGTCATAGTTCAGCAGATTGTCGATATATTGCGTGGTGAACTGGGTGGGAGAGGCCGACCAGGCGCCCTCCAGGCCCGAGGTGATCGTGTCCTCGGCATTGCCCTTGCCGCACTTGTTGGCCCAGCCCATGCCCTGCTGCTCGATCGCACCGGCGGTGGGTTCGACGCCGAGGCATGCCTTTTGCGGATGCGCGCCATGCGCCTTGCCGAAGGTATGGCCGCCCGCGATCAGCGCCAGCGTCTCCTCGTCGTTCATCGCCATGTTGCCGAAAGCGCGGCGAATGTCGGCGGCCGCGCCGATCGGGTCGTGATTGCCGTTCGGCCCCTCGGGGTTGACGTAGATGAGGCCCATGGTGGTCGCCGCCAGCGGTCGCTTCAGCGAGCCGTCGGGGTTGGAACGCTCGGTGCCCATCATCTTCGTCTCGGGCCCCCAGAAGACGACGTCGGGCTGCCACGCATCGACGCGACCGCCCGCAAAGCCGACCGTCTTGAAGCCCATATCCTCCAGCGCGACATTGCCGCTGAGCACCATCAGGTCGCCCCAGCTGAGCTTGCGGCCATATTTCTGCTTGATCGGCCAGACGAGGCGACGGGCCTTGTCCAGGCTGACATTGTCGGGCCAGCTGTTCAGCGGATCGAAGCGCTGCTCGCCGCCGTCCGAGCCGCCGCGCCCGTCCCCGGCGCGGTACGTGCCCGCGCTGTGCCAGGCCATGCGGATGAAGAAGGGACCGTAATTGCCATAGTCGGACGGCCACCAGGGCTGCGACGTGTGAAGCACCTTGCGGATGTCGGCCTTGACCGCCGCCATGTCCAGGGTGTTGAATTCCTTCACATAGTCATAATCGGCGCCATAAGGATTGGCGCGCGTGTCCTCGTGCTGGCGCAGCGCGGTCAGGTCGAGGCGGCTGGGCCACCAGTCGCGGTTGGTCATGCCGCCGGGCTTGGCGACGACCGGCGCGGGCGGGTTCTGCGTCACGGTCTTGGCGGCGGTGGCCGCCTTGGGCTGCGGACGATCGGTCTGCTGCGCCGGGCTGGTCAGCGCGGCGACCATCGCGATCAGGGAAACGGGTGCAATCGACATAAGGCCCCTTTGTGTGTCGTTCGTGGTGCGGGGGGCCGATTAGGAAAGCGCATGCGCGCGGCATAACGGGATAACCCGATTACAGTCATCGATTGCAGGGCGGTTGACGAACGGGTCGGGAACGGCCTTGGGGCTACGGGAAACCCTTGCCCCCATGCGCGCCGACGGCGGTGCCGGTCGAATAGCTCGCCTCGCCCGAGGCCAGCGCGACATAGAGCGAGGCCAGTTCGGCGGGCTGCCCTGCGCGACCCAGCGACGTGTCCTGCCCGAACTCGTGCATCTTGCCCGGCAACTGGCCGCCCGCGACCTGAAGCGGGGTCCAGATCGGGCCGGGGGACACCGCGTTCACCCGGATGCCCTTCTTGGCGAGTTGCTTGGCCATGCCACGCGTCAAATTCTGGATCGCCGCCTTGGTCGAGGCATAGTCGATCAGGTCCTCGCCGGGGTCGTAGGAGTTTTGCGAGATGGTGTTGATGATGACCGACCCCGGCGGCATCGACGGGATCGCCGCCTTGGAGAAGCGGAAGACGTGGAAGACATTGGTCTCATAGGTGCGGACGAACTGTTCGTCGCTGATCTCCATGATGTCCGCCTTCGACTGCTGATAGGCGGCATTGTTGACCAGCAGGTCGAGCCCGCCGAGCTGGGCGATCGCCTTGCGGACCGTGTCCTCGCAGGCCTTTTGCGTGCGGATGTCGGCGGGCAGCAGCACCGCCTTGCGCCCGGCCTGCCGGATCAGATCGGCGACCTCGCGCGCATCGGGTTCCTCGCTGGGGTGATAGTTGATCGCGACATCGGCCCCTTCGCGCGCGAAGGCGATGGCGGCGGCGCGGCCGATGCCGCTGTCCCCGCCGGTCAGCAGCGCCTTGCGACCGGTCAGCTTGCCCGATCCGCGATAGCTGGTCTCGCCATGATCGGGGCGGGGGGTCATCTTGCTGGCCAATGCGGGCCAAGGCTGGCGCTGTTCGGGGAAGGGAGTGCGCGTATAGGCGTTGCGGGGATCGCGCAGGCTGGAGACGGAGGCGGGGGCCGCCGCCTGCGCCAGCGCCGCGCCGGGGGCGACCGCGCCCGCAAGGCCCAAGGCCGCGCCGCCCAACACGCCGCGCCGAGAGGTGTCGATATCGCTCATAATCCATCCTTCCGGCGCTAACCCACGAGAAGATCGGGTGATCTTCCCGCTCAACCAGCGGGGATGGAAGATGATCCCTGTCCCGGCGCGGCGGGAGGGATGTAAAACCGGCAGCGAGGGGGCCGGGGCGTCAGGCGGCGGTGCGTTCCTCGTCGATGATCGCGCGGGCCAGGACGGCGCACTGGCCGCATTTGGGCTGGCGGCCCAGCGCGCGATACATCTGGCAGGGGGTGACCGATCCCGCACGGGCCGCGTCGCGGACCTGGGATTCCCGAATGGCATTACAGACGCAGACGACCAAGACCATCTCCCTGAGAAGCACTGTCTTCGTAGCGCTAATGAGAGTGGATCGCAAGGCTCTTGCAACTCGTTTGCAGAAAAAGTCAGCTGCTCTTGGGGTGCCCGCGCGTCGCCAGACGCCACAATTTTTCCAGCGGCCCCTGACCGAAACGGTCGAGCCAGGGCTTGGACCAGAGCAGCATCAGCCCCCACATCGGCGGAACCAGCAGATAGATGGCCGCCCGGTCCCAGCGGGCGAACTGCCCCAGGCCATGGCCGTAAAAGATGAAGGTCATCGCGAGGCTGGTCGCGATATAGTTGGTGAACGCCATCCGCCCCGCCGCCGCGATTCGGGTCGTCCACCACCCGCCGGGGCGCAGTAGCAGGAGGATCAGCGCGGCATAGCCGACCGTCCCGATCAGCCGGAAGGGCACGTTCAGGAACAACTCCGCCAGCGACACCGCGCGGACGTCGAAGCCGCTCGCCATGGTGGTGATCGCCATGGCCGCATAGGCGGGCAGCGACAGCGCCATCGCGACGATCGTCCAGCGGCGATAGCGGGCGCGCGGCCAGGCCCCGGTCAGGAAACCCGATTTCAGCGCCGCCATGCCGATCAGCATCGCGCTCAACGTATCGGGCCCGATCGTCATCAGGTCGAACAGCGGGTCGCCATTATTGTCCAGGCGAAAGGCGGTGGCGGCGCTCCATGGCCCGCGCATCGCGGCGATCTCCGGCGCCAGCGCGGCCGCGCCGGGCGTGCCGAACGCGACCTGATAGGCATGCCACAGCGCGATCGCCTGGGGCGTGTCGCGGGCCGAGGCGGCCAGCAGGCTCGCACAGTCCAGCCAGCCGAGCAGCATCGACAGCCCCGCCATGAGCAGCGCGGCGATGCACAGCCGTCGCACCGACAGCCCGACAAAGGCCAGCGCGACGATCCCGACCAGCGCGTAATGCACCAATATGTCGCCGGTCCAGATGAAGGTCCGGTGGATCATGCCCAGCACGAACAACACCCCCATCCGCCGCAGGTGCAGCGACGCGCCGTTCAGCCCGGCCTGGTCGGCGCGCTGGAGGATCAGCAGCGTGGAGGCGCCGAACAGAAGCGAGAACAGCCCGCGCATCCGCCCGGTGACGAAGATCTCGGTCAACAGCCAGACCGCGATGTCGCCCGGTCCCGCATCGCCCCATGCCGCGGGATTGGAATAGGCCGGGTCGGGCAGCGCGAAGCCCGGCATGTTCGCGATCAGGATCGCCATCACCGCCACCCCGCGCAACGCATCGAGGGTCAACAGCCGCCCGCGATCGGTGGTCATGGCGGGCGAAAGGGGGGCGGGATCGGACAAGCACGGGCTCCGTTGCGGCCTGTCCGATTAGCTGGCGGCGCGCCGGATGCAACTGCCGGCGACCGCGAAGCATTGGCCAGGGATGGGATTATCGCCTCGCCTGACCGGACGCGCCTCCGCCCGCGCGCATCATTCGCCGCTGGCCTCGGCGTTCCTCCGCCGGGTCGAGCCCTTCTTCGCGGGAAGCGAGGTCACGGGCGGCCCCTTGCTGATCGCCACCATCCTGGCGCTGGTCCTGACCAATATCGGCACCGCTCACGCCTATGAGCGGTTCTGGGACATGCCGGTCCGCATCGCCTTTGGCGACCGGGCGGTGTCGCATCGGCTGGCCGAATGGATCGACCATGCGCTGCTGCCGCTGTTCTTCGTCATCGTCGGCGCCGATGTGAAGCGCGAGCTGGTTGACGGGGCCCTGTCGCAATGGCGAAGCGCGGCCTTTCCGCTGGCGGGGGCGATCGGCGGCATGGCGGTGCCGATCGGCCTGTATCTGCTGGTGGCGGGCGGCGGCGCCGCACAGCCGGGCTGGGGCACGGTGATCACCACCGATACCGCCTTCGGTCTGGCCCTGATCGCGCTGTTCGCGACCAGCCTGCCGGTCGGCCTGCGCGCGCTGATGCTGGCATTCGCGGCGGTGGACGATGTCGGCGGGCTGCTGGTCATCGCCTTTGCCTATAGCGACGCGATCGATCCGATCGGACTTATCGTGGCGGGCGCGGCGCTGGCGGGGATCGTCGGGTTGCGACGGATCGGCTGGGTGTCCTCGGTGCCTTATGTCCTGCTCGCGCTGATCGTCTGGGGCGGCGTGCTCGAGTCGGGCATTCATGCGACCATCGCGGGCGTGCTGATCGGCCTGACCGTACCGGTCGCGCCGCGACTGGCCCAGGCGGCCTTTGCCGAGCGCGTCCAGCGCCGGGTGGACGAGTTCAAACATGCCCATGGCGCCGCCGAGCGCGCGGAGGATGACGAGGAGGAACATCAACAGCGCGAGCGCGCCGAGGAGCGGCTGGGCTATCTTCAGGAAATGGCGTCGGCGACCCGCGTCGCCAGCAGCCGGTTGATCGAGGTGCTGACGCCCTGGGTCAATTATGTCGTGCTGCCGCTGTTCGCGCTGTCCAATGTGCGCATCCACCTGTCGGGCGATCTGCTGGCGATGGTGGCCAGCCCGCTCGTCATCGGCGTGGTGCTGGGGCTGGTCGTGGGCAAGCCGCTGGGGTTTCTGGGCTTTACCTGGGCGGCCAGCGCGATCGGCCTGGCGCGGCGTCCCGATCGGGTGACGTGGCGGATGGTGGCCGGGGTAGGGGCGCTGGCCGGGATCGGCTTTACCATCTCGCTGTTCATCGCCGGGCTGGCCTTTGGCGATGGCGAGATGCGCGAGGCGGCGTCGTTGGGGGTGCTGATCGCCTCGATCCTGGCGGCGGCGATCGGCTATGCGATCCTTCGCTCCTGCACGGGGCCCCGACCCATGGCCGGGGCCCCGCCGGAACCTTAGGCGAGGGCCGCGTCGGCGCCCATCAGCGCCGGGAAGAAGCCCTCATGCGCGCGGCGCAGATCGTCCAGCGCGACGACGAAATCGCCATCCTCGCGCTCGAAGATCAGGCGGCTGCCCGCCGTGCGGCCGATCCGCTCGACCTCGACCCCGGCCTGATGCGCGTTCGCCAGGAAGTCGACCAGCGCGGTATCCTCGACCGTGGCGATATAGAGGCCCTGATCCTCGGCGAAGAGCTGGCGGCAGGCCTCGCCCGTCTCCGGGAACTGGATCAGCGCGCCGATATTGCCCGCCAGCGCCATTTCCGCGACCGTCACCGCGATGCCGCCGTCCGACACGTCGTGTACGGCGGTCAGATGGCCTGCGGTGATCGACTCGCGGACCAAGTCGCCGGTACGACGCTCGGCATCCAGGTCGATCGACGGCGGCGGACCCGCGTCGCGGCCCTCCAGCCCATGGACTTCGCGCAGCCACAGCGACTGGCCGATCTCACCCTTGGGCGTGCCGATCAGGACGATCACGTCGCCGGTGCCCTTGAACGCCACCGTCGCCGACTTGGACCAGTCGGCCATCAGGCCGACGCCGCCGATCGCCGGGGTCGGCAGGATCGCCGAGCCGCCGCCGGTCGCCTTCGACTCGTTGTAGAGCGAGACGTTGCCCGACACGATCGGATAGTCGAGCGCACGGCAGGCCTGGCTCATGCCCTCGAGGCAGCCGACGATCTGGCCCATGATCTCGGGGCGCTGCGGATTGGCGAAGTTGAGGCAGTTGGTGATGGCGAGCGGCTTGGCGCCGACCGCCGTGATGTTGCGCCACGTCTCGACCACCGCCTGCATGCCGCCGGTGACTGGATCGGCATAGCAATAGCGCGGCGTGCAGTCGGTGCTCATCGCGAGCCCCTTCTGTGTGCCATGGACGCGGACCACGGCGGCGTCGCCACCGGGGCGCTGCACCGTGTCGCCGCCGACCATATGATCATACTGCTCCCAGATCCACCGGCGCGAGGCGATGTCGGGCGAGCCCATCAGCTTGAGCAGGTCCGCCGCCGGGTCCTGGCAGCCGGGCGAGGCGATCGCGGGGGGAACCTCGGTCGGGACATGCGGACGGTCGTAGAGCGGCGCGTCGTCGGCCAGCGGCGCGAGCGGGATGTCGCAGACGATCTCGCCCTTGTGGCGCAGGACCATGCGGCCCGTCTCGGTGACGTGGCCGATGACCGCGAAGTCGAGTTCCCACTTGCGGAAGATCGCCTCGGCGAAATCCTCGCGACCGGGCTTCAGCACCATGAGCATCCGCTCCTGGCTCTCCGACAGCATCATTTCATACGCCGTCATGCCCTCTTCGCGCTGGGGCACGTCGTCCATGATCAGCTCGATGCCGACGCCGCCCTTGGACGCCATTTCGACCGACGACGAGGTCAGGCCCGCCGCGCCCATGTCCTGGATCGCGACGATCGCGTCCGACGCCATGAGCTCGAGGCACGCCTCGATCAGCAGCTTTTCGGTGAAAGGGTCGCCGACCTGCACGGTCGGGCGCTTGGCCTCCGCATCCTCGCCGAAATCGGCCGAGGCCATGGTCGCGCCGTGGATGCCGTCGCGGCCGGTCTTCGACCCGACATAGACGATCGGATTGCCGACGCCGCTGGCGGCCGAATAGAAGATCTTGTCCTGATCGGCGACGCCGACGGTCATCGCATTGACCAGGATGTTGCCGTCATAGGCCGGGTGGAAGTTCACCTCGCCGCCCACGGTCGGCACGCCGACGCAATTGCCATAGCCGCCGATGCCGTGCACCACGCCCGAGATCAGGTGGCGCATCTTGGGGTGATCGGGCCGCCCGAAACGCAGCGCGTTCAGGTTCGCGACCGGCCGTGCGCCCATGGTGAACACGTCGCGCAGGATGCCGCCCACGCCCGTCGCCGCACCCTGATAGGGCTCGATGTACGAGGGGTGGTTGTGGCTCTCCATCTTGAAGATGGCGGCCTGGCCGTCGCCGATGTCGATGACGCCCGCATTCTCGCCGGGACCGCAGATCACCTGGGGCCCTTCGGTGGGCAGTTTCTTCAGGTGGATGCGGCTGGACTTGTAGCTGCAATGCTCGGACCACATGACCGAGAAGATGCCGAGCTCCACGAGATTGGGCTCGCGGCCCAGCGCGTTCAGGACGCGCTGATATTCTTCTTCGGACAGGCCGTGGTCGGCGACGATCTGGGGCGTGATCTCGGTCATGGCCCGCGCCTTTAGCGAGGTGTCGCGGGTTCGTCACTATCGCTGTGTCGAATGATGTGCTGCTATCCGATGGGACCAATTGCGGGGGGCTGAATCCGATGATCCTATCGATGCTGATGGGTGCGGCGCTGGCGGGGGCGCAAATGCCGCCCCGACCCGAGCGGGCGATGCTGGCGGAGGTTCAGCGCCTCTATCGCGGGGCGGGGGATCGGCTGTGGCCGGGATTCGGCAAGGTGCCGCTGGACCTGGTGCTGATCGGCGCGGATCGCGAGACCCTGTTCTGTCACGCGGCGGTCAAGGGCTTTACGGCCGCCGGGCGCGACCCGCTGACGAACTGCCATCTACAGGTCAGGCCTCGCCGGCTGAGCCCCGATCTTGCGGCGGCATATCCTGTGTTTCCCGGCGGCCAGAGCATCGCGATCGGCTATCCCGCGACGCTGGAGATGAGTCCAGCCTATTGGAAAGCCACGATACTTCACGAGGCGTTCCACCTCTATCAATCGCATTTGCCGGGCTATGGCCAGGCCGTGCAGGCTGTCGGCAGATCGCTGCGTTCGTCCGATGGCGGCTGGGTGCTCAACTATCCCTTTCCCTATGCCGATCCAAAGGTCGGGGAGGCCTTCCTCGCCATGGGGGAGGCGGGTCTCGCCTTTCTGACCGCCCCATCGACCGAGCAGCGCCTTGCGGCCAGAAAGGCCTATGTCGCGGCGCGCGAGACGGCGCTGGCGCGGGTCAGCGCCGAAGACCGGCTCTATTACGAATTTCAGGTCGGGCAGGAGGGCGTCGCACGCTGGACCGAACTGACGCTGGCACGGCAGGGGGACGCCGCGATGCGCGCCGATGCGCTCGACCGCTGGACGGGGCTGGCGACGAGCCTGAGGGCGATTCGCGAGCAGGGTTTCAAGACGTGGAAGCGCAGCGCGCTTTATGTCTATGGCGCGATCGAGGCGGAGATGCTCGAACGCTCGGGCGTCGACTGGCGGCAGGCGTATCGCCGCCAGCCCTTCGCGCTCGGCGAACAACTGCGGCGGCTGGATTAACCCAGCCGCATCGCCACCGCGATCGCCACGCCCGACAGGGCCAGCGCGCCCGCGATCCAGCCCGCGCCGGTGCGGATCGCGGCCTCGACCCCTGCGGTCGAGACGGCGGGGGCCTCGCCTTCCAGCTTGCGGGTCGTCGCCCGGATCAGCCGGGGCAGGTCGTCGCCCAGCCGGTCCAGTTCCAGCGCCAGCGCCGCCGCGCGCCGCGTCCAGCGCTCGGGCGAGAGCCGCGCCTCGACGATCCGGGCGCTTGCCCGCCGCAACGCGGCGGACAGGTCGAAATCGGGCTGGATGCCGCTCAACACGCCGTCGATGGTGATCAGCGCCTTGAACAGCAGCAGCATGTCGGGTTGCAGGACGATCCGTTCCTCGCGAAGCACGGGGAAGATATCGGCCAGGATCGCCGCCAGCCGCAACGCGCCGCCGCCATGCCGCGCGACCAGCCGGTCGGCGACCGCCTGGAACCGTTCGGGCGCGATATCGTCGGTTTGCGACCAGTGTCTCAGCGTCTCGGCCAGCAAGGTCGGATCGCTGTTCGCGATCGACTGGGTAAAGGCGATCACCTCTTCGCGGCGACGCGGGCTGACATGGCCGATCAGGCCCAGGTCGAGCAGCGCGATGCGGTTGCCCGGCAGGCAGAGGAGGTTGCCCGGATGCGGGTCCCCATGAAAACGCCCGTTGATCAGCGTCATGTCGAGCACGATGTCCGCCCCCGCCGAGGCGATGGCGGCGGGATCGATCCCCGCCGCTTCCAGCGTCGCGGCATTTCGCGGCGGTACGCCCGCGATGAAGTCCATCACCAGCAGCGTTTCCGAACTGTGCGACCAGTGGATGACCGGCACGACCACGCGCGGTTCGTCCGCGAAATCCTCGCGCAGCCGGTCGGCGTTGCGGCCTTCGTTGGTGAAGTCCAGCTCTTCCAGGATGTCGCGGCCCAGCGCGCGAATCATCCGCATCGCGCCGTATCGACGCGCCTCGGCATTGGCCGCCTCGACCATCGCGGCGATCTGGGTCAGCAGGCGAAGGTCGGCCTCCATGATGGCGCGGATGCCGGGACGGCGGATCTTCAGGACGACCTCGGTCCCGTCGTGGAGCGCCGCGCGGTGGACCTGCGCGATCGATGCGGCGGCCAGCGGTTCGGGATCGAACCGGGCAAAGGCGCTCTCGGGCGGCTCGCCCAGCGCCGCCTCGACCTGATCGCGCAACTGCGCGAAGGGGAGGCGCGGCGCCTCGCTATGCAGTTTTTCGAGTTCGGCGATCCAGTCGGGCGGCAACAGGTCGGCGCGGGTGGCGAGGATCTGGCCCAGCTTGACCCAGACCGGGCCCAGCGCCTCCATGGCCGCGCGCGTCCTGGCGGGCAGGTCGAAGGGCAGGGCATCCGGGTCCCGCCGCGCCGGGTCGAGCCCGATGCGCGCCAGCAACACGTCCAGCCCGAAGCGCGAGGCGGTGGCGATCACCTCGGCCAAGCGGGCGCGGTCGCGTGCCGCAACCCGGATCGCGCCCAGCATGACCGGCTCAGCTATAAGGCGGCTGGGTGAAGCCCGCCGGGCTGAGCGTGAAGATCTCGCAGCCGTCTTCGGTGATGCCGATCGAATGCTCGAACTGCGCTGAGAGCGACCGGTCGCGCGTCACCGCCGTCCAGCCATCGTCGAGCAGCTTCACATCGGGGCGGCCGATATTGATCATCGGCTCGATGGTGAAGATCATGCCGGGCTTCAGCTCGGGGCCGGTGCCGGGGCGACCGACATGGACGACCTCGGGCGCGTCATGGAACAACAGGCCCAGGCCATGGCCGCAGAAATCGCGGACCACGCCGTAACGATGCTTCTCGGCATGGCGCTGGATGGCGTTGGCGACATCGCCCATATGGTTGCCGGGCCGGGCCTGCTCGATGCCCAGCATCAGGCATTCATAGGTAACCTCGACCAGCTTGCGCGCCTTCAGCGGCACGTCGCCGATCAGGTACATGCGGCTGGTGTCGCCATGCCAGCCATCGACGATCGGGGTCACGTCGACATTGACGATATCGCCCGACTTCAGCGTCTTTTCGGACGGAATGCCGTGGCAGACGACATGGTTGATCGAGATGCAGGTCGAATGGGTATAGCCGCGATAGCCCAGCGTCGCGGGCACGCCGCCGCGTTCCAGGATGAACTGGTGGATCAGCCGGTCGATCTCGGCGGTGGCGACGCCCGGCACCATATGGGGCACGAGCATGTCCAGCGTCTCGGCGGCCAGGCGGCCCGCCTTGTGCATGCCATCGAACGCCTCGCGGCCCCACAGCTTGATCGCGCCGGTCCGCCCCTCGGGCGCGTTGGCGGAAACGGTCACATATTCGGTCATGGCCGCGATATAGCGTGGCATCGCGGCTTTTGCGAGGCTATGTCCGGCACCATGCAAGCCGACCCCGCCTCCGAGCGTATCTGGACCGCCGCGCTGATCGTCATCGGCGACGAAATCCTCTCTGGCCGCACCCAGGACCGCAACATCGCGCAACTGGCGACCTGGCTGAACGTGCAGGGCATCCGGCTGGCCGAGGTGCGGGTCGTCGCCGACCAGCCGGATGCTATCGCCGAGGCGGTCAACACGCTGCGCGCGCGCAACGACTATCTCTTCACCACCGGCGGGATCGGCCCGACGCATGACGACATCACGGTCGATGCGATCGCGGCGGCGCTGGGCGTGGCGGTGATCGAACATCCCGAGGCGCGGGCGATTCTGGAGGATTATTACACCACGCGCGGCGGCGTGACCCCGGCCCGCGCGCGGATGGCGCGGACGCCGGAGGGGGCCTCGCTGATCCCCAACCGCGTGTCGGGCGCGCCGGGCATCCGGATCGGCAATATCTTCATCATGGCGGGCGTGCCGCATATCACGGCGGGGATGCTCGATGCGCTGACCGGCACGCTGGAGGGCGGGCGGCCGGTCGTGTCGGGCACGGTCGGCTGCTGGGTGGGGGAGAGCGAGGTGGCCGATCTGCTCCGCGCGACCGAAAAGGCGCATGAGGGCGTCGCCATCGGCAGCTATCCCTTTTTCCGCGAAGGCCGGACCGGCGCCAATTTCGTCGTGCGCAGCCCCGACCCAGCGCTGATGGAGACGTGCCTGGCCGATCTAATCTGCGCGCTGCAGGCGACGGGGCGCGACGTGGTGCCGGGCGGCATCTGACCCGGTGGCGGCGGCAATGCGCGGGAACGCACCCATTCTCGTCACGGGTGTAGCCGGGTTCATCGGTCACGCCACTGCTCACCGGCTGCTCGACCGCGGCGAGACGGTGATCGGTGTCGACATCGTCAACGACTATTACGACCCGGCGCTGAAGCAGGCCCGGCTCGCGACCTTCGAGGGGCGAGAGGGCTTCGCGTTCCACCGGATGGACGTGGCCGATGCCGAGGCGGTCGCCGGTCTGGTCCGCGAACGGGGCGTCACCCGCGTCGTCCATCTCGCCGCGCAGGCGGGGGTGCGGTACAGCATCGCCAATCCCTTCGCCTATGAACGCTCCAACCTGGCCGGACATCTGGCGGTGATGGAGGCGTGTCGCCATGCACCCGGCTTCGCCCATCTCGTCTATGCCTCGTCCAGTTCGGTCTATGGCGACAAGCCGATGGGCGGGCAGGGGTTTCGCGAGGACGAACCCGCCGCCAGCCCCGTCTCGCTCTATGCCGCGACCAAGCGCGCCTGCGAGCTGATGAGCCAGTCCTATGCCGCGCTCTATCGCTTTCCGCAGACGGGATTGCGATTCTTCACCGTCTATGGCCCCTGGGGGCGGCCCGACATGGCCTATTTCTCGTTCACCGACCGGATCATGGCGGGCCAGCCGATCGAGGTTTACGGGGAAGGGCGGATGGCGCGCGACTTCACCTATATCGACGACATCGTCGACGGCATCATCGGCGCGCTCGACCGTCCGCCCGAGACGGGGGAACACCGCATATTGAATATCGGCGGCAGCCATCCGGTCGGGCTGATGGAGATGATCGCGACGCTGGAACGCGCGCTGGGCCGCGAGGCGGTGAAGATCATGAAGCCGATGCAGCCGGGGGACGTGACGGCGACCTATGCCGATGTCTCGCGGCTCCACGCGCTGACCGGATATGCCCCGCGCGTTCGATTGCAGGAGGGGCTCGGCCGCTTCGCCGACTGGTATCGCGGCTATTTCCGGGTCTGATCGATTGCCGGTCCGGCAGCATTCTGCCGAAATCCGGCAATGTCAGTGCCGATTTAAAGCATTTGGAAACGAATTTCGTCCTATACGCGCAACGGACCGTCGACGGGGCGGTGAGCGTGAGGAAGAGATAGCGTGGGCATCCCCGAGAATATCGCGTGGCAGGACCCGACCGAGCGTCGCGAGGAAGTCCGCGTGCCGATCCAGCGCGAAGGCACCGTCCGTGTCGCCGACGACGGCGATTCGCTGCCCATCCTGATCTCGAACCTCCATCGCGAGGGCTGTCGGATCGACGGCTCGGTAGAGCTTTCGGTCAACCAGACCGTGATGATCGGCATTCCCGGCATCGGCCTGCGTGAAGCGCGGGTAAAATGGAAGAATGACGGGGCATATGGTGCCTGTTTCCTCCGCCCGCTGCCTGCGGGCAGCGTCGGCTCGGCGCTGGCCGACAATGTCCATGCGCTGACGGGGGCGCCGTCGCCCGTGTCGCATGCCCAGGTCCGAATCATGCCGATCGCCGGCCGTGGCGAATCGGTCGAGGAAAAATGGTCGCCCCGCGCCCGTCTCGCGCTGTTCGTCGCGATGACCTTCGTCGGCGGCACGATGATGGTCTCGCTCGCCGATCTGCTGCTCAGCTGAGCTATTGCCGTTCGAAGCGCGGCGCGGTCGCCTTCGCCGCGCCGAGTGCGATCACGACCGGGCGATAGCCGACCGGCACCGCCGCGCCCTGCCCAGCTTGCCCGCAGATCGGGCGATAGCGCACCGACCCCGAGAATTTCAGCACGAGCCGATCGTCCGGCGCGTCGGTCCAGACGATCATCTTCGAACCCTCCGCCCCGTCGACGCGCAGGGCGGTGATGCCCGGCTGCGACCGGTCCACCCGCCAGGCCTTGCCCGCCGACGCCAGCGCCGTCGCCTCGCGCACCGCACAGGCGGCGGGCTTCGGGCGATAATCATAGGTGTAGAGGCCGAAATTATCCTCCATCTCGCTCGGACGCCGTCCCTGATCCTTCAGCTGATAGACCCAGACGCCGCCCATCCACGGCGTCGCGGCCGACCATAGCAGGAATTGCGCGACGTTGTCCGCCGCGCGCTCGGGCGCGATATCGCCGCAGGGGCCGCCCGTGGTGGTCGGCCAGCCCAGCTCGGTGACATAAATGGGCAGCGCATGGCCGTCGGTCGTCGGCAGCGCGCGGTGCAGCGCCTCGATCTGGCCGATCGCATCGGCGCCGGTCCGCTTCGCCACCGGCTCGCACTGGTTGTAATAATGGACCGACAGCGCGCTGGCCCCGGCCAGCCCGCCATTGGCGGCGACCGAGCGGACCCAGGCCCAGCCCTTGTCCTCGCCCGCCGCGCCGACCAGGATCATGGCCTTGGGATCGACCGCGCGGATCGCGCGCGTGGCCTGATTGGCGAGCCGGGCATAGTTGATGCCCGAACGCGGATCGTCGGCGGTGCCCGCCCCGCGCAGCATCCCGCGCTCGGGCGCGGCGTTCAGATTCCACTCGTTCCAGATTTCGTAAAGCGGCTGGCGCGCTTCGGTGACGCGCACCGCGTCCTGGTTGAAGGCGGCAAAGGCACGCCGCGCCGTATCGGATACCGGCGCCTTGCCGCCATCGACGGCGGGGTGGGTATAGGTGAGGATCCACAGTGGCCGCGCGCGGGTGGCGGCGACCATCGCCTGTTGCCGGGGCGAGATGTCACCGGGAACCGCCAGCCCCTTCTGCTTGAAGGCGACCCAGGGGATGTCGTCGCGGAACGAGGCGACGCCCAGCTCGTCGATCGCCCTGGCGGTGGGGGCGGGCTCATAGCCGAATTGGCCGCCGATCCCGAAATGCACGCCCACCCCGACGATCAGCGGCGTGGCGCGTCTGGTCAGCGGGCCGTCGGGCAGCGTGCCCGCCGCCTGTCCCGAGCAGGCGGACTGGGTCCCGACCAGCAGGGTGGCACAGGCCAGCACACGGCCGCCAAGCCGAAGCAGCGATGCGGGGGATGATCGTCGTTTCACGTGGTGTCTCCCTCGTTGTCCAACGGCGCCCCCCGGCGCGACCGGCTTTCCCGTCAATAGGCGTTCTTGTGCACCAGAACCGCGGCCGTGCGGAACAGGATCGAGATGTCCCGTGCCAGGCTCCAGCCGTGCAGATATTCCAGATCGGCGCGCAGGCGGTTCTTCAGGTCGACGTCGCGGTGCGTCGCGCCCCGGAAGCCGCGCACCTGCGCCAGTCCGGTGATGCCGGGCTTCAGCGCGTGACGCTGCCAATATTGGCGGTCGACCTCCCAGAACAGCTGGTCCCCGGCGAGCGAGCCCAGCGCGTGCGGACGCGGGCCGACCAGGCTCATGTCGCCCAGCAGGACGTTCAGCAGCTGCGGCAGCTCGTCGATGCTCGTCTTACGGATGAAGCCGCCGACGCGGGTGATCCGCTTGTCGTCGCGCGAGGCCGAGGTGTTGCCCTTGGCATCGCTGCTCTCGACCCGCATCGAACGGAATTTCAGGATGTGGAAGATGCGGTTGCCGCGCCCGATCCGTTCCTGGCGGAACAGCACGGGACCCGGCGAGTCGAGCTTCACTGCCAGCGCGATCAGCAGCAGCATCGGGGTCAGCGCGATGACCAGCGGCACGGTGATCAGCAGATCGAGCATGCGCTTCTTGAACATGTCGCGGTAGCTGAGCGGCCCCTGCGCCACGACCAAGGTCTGGCGCCCCTTGAAATCAGTCAGCCCGAGCACGCCGAGCGAGCCGAAGCCGGGGATCAGGATCTCGCCGTCCACCGCCGCGCCGCGCAGCAGCAGCGCCCAGTCATGCTGGCGATTGGGGGCGCAGCGGACGACCACGCGCTCATATTTCGCCAGCAGCTCGGCCAGACGGTGGAGCATATAGGGGTTTTCGAGATCGGGCTCGACCCCCGCCTCCTTGGAGAAGACGGTGTCGCACAGCTGCGGCTCGGACCATTCCTCACGCGTCTTGTCGTCGACGATCAGCAGTTCGGCAACCAGCTTCGGCGCGGCGGTCGGGCGGACCATGATGACCAGCGTCATGCGCATCGCCGCCATGAAGACCGCGCTGCTCGCCATGCCGATCGCCAGCGCGACGCGCGACAGTTCGGGCCCGGCCTTGAAGAAGAAGATCAGCGTCATCGCCGCGAAGAAGGTGATCGCCAGCGGCGTCAGCGACCGGCGCAGCGAGATCGTCCCGCTGGTCAGGGCGTCGCGGCCATAGGCCTCGCTGTTGAACGCGATGATCAGGTAGATGGGCAGGATCGGATAGGCCAGGTCGATGCCGCTGAACGACAGCCACTGGCCGTCGCGGAACAGGCTGGCCACCAGAAAGCCCAGGCTGATCGCGATCACGTCGATCATCATCAGCGCGACATACAGCCGGATGCGGACGTTCCGCCGGTGGATAGCCCCGGCGAGCGACATTTCATCCGTCAGCGCTGTCGCGAAACTCATCGTATTCTGATTTCCCATAGCCGGCATAAGGACGCTCCGCCGCTGTCCAGGCATGTGATGGCTAGCCCGGTTCATCCGGGCCAGCAATCTGCTTTCGCACCTGCAACATAGCTGTTACGACCGTTCAACAGATTATGAGCACGGGGTACCGACAGCTCTCTGAAAACCCGGTCCGGGTCGTATCAAATGGAACCAAGTCATGACGAAGATCTACGTGAACGGCCGGTTCCTCGGCCGGACGATGACCGGGGTCGAACGCTTCGCCTTCATGGTGCTGGACCGCGTCCATGCGCGGATCGTTTCGGGCGCGGAGCCCGCACGGTGGACGCTCCTCCTGCCGCCTGGGGTTGAAAAGCCTGTGCAATGGACTGGTTTCGCGGCAAAAAACGTCGGAAGCCGGGGTGGCCATTTCTGGGAGCAGGCGACGCTGCCAGGCGCCGCGCGGGACGGGGTGCTGGTCAATCTGTGCAATTCGGGGCCGGTCCTGCCGCGCCGGTCGCTGACCGTCATTCACGACGCGCTTGTCTATGACATGCCGGGCAATTTTTCGCGCCCCTACCGGCTGCTTCACCAGAGTTTGGGGCGCCTTCTGTCCCGTCGATCCCATCTTGGGACGGTTTCGATGTTCTCGCGTGACAGATTGTCGGCGGTGCTCAAGGTTCCGGCGGACGCCATCCCGGTCATCCCCAATGCCGCCGATCATATTGATGCGATCGCCCCCGACGACACGGTGCTGAACGCGCTCGACGTCGAGCGTGGCCGCTATCTGCTGTTTGTCGGATCCTTCGCGCCCAACAAGAACCTGCCGCGCGCGCTGGAGGCGTTCGCGCGGATCCGGCGGCCCGAGGATCGGCTGGTGCTGGTCGGTGCGGCGGTGCGGTCCTTCGCGCAGAACGGGCTGGGCGACGTGCCGCCCGAGGGCGTCGTGCTGCCCGGCCGGATCAGCGATGCGGCGCTCATGAGCCTTTATCGCTCGGCGCGGGCGCTGGTCTTTCCCAGCCTTTACGAAGGGTTCGGCATCCCGCCGCTGGAGGCGATGCGGTTCGGCCGCCCGGTGATCGCGGGCGACATTCCCCCGGTGCGCGAGGTGTGCGGCGACGCCGCGCTCTATTGCGATCCGAAGTCGGTCGAAGCGATCGCGACGGCGATGCAGACGATGCTGCGCGACGATGCCGTGCATGCCGATCTGGCCGGCAAAGTCAGCGCGCGCAGTCGACAGTTCAGCTGGGATGCCAGCGCCGATGCCCTGCTGCGCGCGCTGAAGGCGGTCTAGGCCGCCGTCACCCGGCGGCGAAGCCCCATCTGCCGGACGATCACTGTCGCATTGCCCGCCGCCAGCGCGGAGACGCGAAGCGTCGCGATCAGATAGGGATAGGGGCCGCTCGACGCCGGGACGATGGCGGGGCGGGTGCGCAGGGTCATCAGCGCGGGGTCGTTGATCCCCTGATCATTGGCGCCGTTCGGATTGCTCATGTCCTGCGATCCGAAGGCCGTGCCGTTGGAGCCCATGCTGGCCCCCGCCAGTTCCAGGGTGATCGACTGGAGCGATGCGGGAGCGGTGACCAGTTCGACGAGCGCGAAGCCCTCCAGTTCGTCGCCCGGCCGCAGATTGGCGTGATATTGCCCGCCGACCGTGCCGGGCAAGGTCTGCTCCAGCCGGAAATTGCCCGCGCCGCCAAAGCTGATCGCCGCTTGGACTCCGTTGCCGATGCCGTCGGGATTGGCGACGTTCGACAAGCTGGCCGAGCCGCCGCCGTTGCTCATCGCGGCGGTCCAGCCCAAGGGCGCATCGCCCGTCACTCCGTTGCCCGCCGTCCCGCCGGTCGTCGTGGTGAACAGATGGTTGGTCAGGATCTGGCGACGGCCATTGGCGGGCGTGTCGATTACCCCGCTCGACAGCACCGGGCGCGGGGGCACGATCCGCGCGAGCAGCGCCGCCAGGCTCTTGCCGTGCCAATAGGCCCCGCGCGCATTCATATGGATGCCGTCATAGGAATAGCCCGAGCGAAAGGTCGGCGTCGTCGCCCCGGCCTGCATCACCACGGGATAGGCGTCATGGACATGGATGCCGGGCGTCCGTTCGGCATAGTCGGCGATCAGGTGGCGCAGCTGGACCAGCGCCGCGATCTTCTCTCCGCTGGTCAGGCTCGATCCGCCGACCTCATTTTCCAGGACCACGGTCATTCCAGCGGCGCAGGCGGTATCGGCGATCAGCCTCAGGTCCCGCATCGTGACGGCGGCGACCGTGTCGATCGTCACCGTCTCGCCGGTGACCGCGTGATTATAGGTAAATCCCGTCGCGACTTGGCCGATATTGTTGATACCGCCCTGCACATAGAGCAGCCCCGCGCCGGTCGCGATCGCGGCGGGCAGCCGCGCCAGCATCTGGTCGGTCCGGTCGCCGCTGACGCCGAACGTATCCCCGATCGTCATATTGTGGCCAAGCAGCGCATTGGCCCAGTTGATCGGCGACCGCGCGCAGCGG
Organism: Sphingomonas sp. NCPPB 2930; assembly: GCF_042867205.1. Lineage (NCBI taxonomy): Bacteria > Pseudomonadati > Pseudomonadota > Alphaproteobacteria > Sphingomonadales > Sphingomonadaceae > Sphingomonas > Sphingomonas sp. NCPPB 2930. The sequence continues at coordinate 54,386 of NZ_JBHZQU010000004.1, forward strand.
TTGCGGCGGCCGAAGTCGAGATAGATGATCGCCACCCGGCTGTCGCCGAGCGCAGTCAGTTGCTTGGTCAACCGCCGGTCGGGGCTGACATTCAGGCGGGCCAGCCGCGACAGGCCGACCCCGATGCTGCCAGAGGCATATCCCATCGCTCAGGCCTCCGCAATCAGGTTGGCGGCGGTGGTGCCGGTGGCGCGGACATAGGCGGCGTGCACCGCGATGTAGCTGGCGTCGGGCAGATTGCGATAGGTGACGTCGACCGCGCCATCGATCCCGCGAAGCGTCACGTCGCCGCCGACGCCGACGTAAATGCCCTTGGGAATCTGCGGCAGGGGCTGGGTATCGCTGGGCGTGACGGGGAAGGGCGCGCGCGAGGGGCTGTTCACCGTGTCGATGATGCTGCGTGGATCGGCCATGCAAAGACTCTCCCATCGGAGCGGACGGGATCGTCCGCTCCATGGTTGTTCCAGTTATGTTCCAATTTTCATGTAGGACAGCGAAATTTTCGGCACGCCCGTCCGTGACGGTGCGTTTCAGCCCGACTTCGCCATGCTGCGCCGCAAAATGGTACAGCCTGCCCCGGTCGCGACCGCTATACCCTTTCGATCCAACCCGCTACGCAGCGGCGTTGTCTCCACGTCGATGCCATCAAGAGGATCAAGGTGAACGGATTTCTACGATCGGTCTGCCGCGACCTTCACCGCTATGCCCATTTCGAGCAGACGCGGCCGTCATTCGCCTTTGCGGTTCGCATGGTGCTGCTGACCCAGGGGTTCCAGTTCGTGCTGGCGCGCCGCATCCAGGATCTGATCGTGCGGATCCCGGTCGCCGGGCGGCCGCTGCGCCGGGTCTGGTGGTGGTGGACCTGCCGCCGCTTCGGTGCGGAGATCGCGATCGGTGCGACGGTGGGCGACGGGCTCTATATCCCGCACCCCTATGGCATCGTGGTGGGCGTCTGCACCATCGGCGAGGATGTCGCGATCCTTCAGAACGTCACCATCGGCGCGCGCGGGCCCGAAGCGCCCAGCCAGGCGGTGATCGGGCGGGGCAGCTATCTGTCGGCCGGATCGGTGCTGGTCGGTGCGATCACGCTGGGCGAGGGCGCGGTGATCGGCGCGAATGCGGTCGTCCTGACCGATGTGCCCGCCCGCGCCACCGCCGTGGGCATTCCCGCCCGGATCATCACGCGCGGCTGACGCCTTCGCCTCGCCCGCCGACTTTCCAGAGGATTACCCCATGCGTATCCTGAGCATCACGGCCTTCTACACCCCTTTCGTCATCGGCGGCGCGGAGATGTGCGCGCAGAACCTGACCGACTGGTTCGTCGCCAACGGGCATGAGGCGGCGGTGCTGACCGCCGCGCCGACCCCGGCGGACGAGCAATGGGGCGCGGACAAGGACGGCTACAAGGTCTATCGCGTCAGCACGCCGCACCTCTATCCGGTCGCCGCGACCAACCAGCAACCGGGCTGGAAGAAGCCGATCTGGCACATGCAGGACATTCTCGATCCCCGCAACGAGGCGGTGTTCGACCGGGTGATCGCCGAGTTCAAGCCCGACTTCATCCATATCCACTGGATTCAAGGGCTGGGCTATAACGGGCTGAAGGTCATTGCCCGGCACGGCATCCCGACTGCGATCACGCTGCATGATCTGGCGCTGGCCTGCGTCCGGACGACGATGTTCCGCGGCATCGACGAATGCGCCGGGCAATGCGGGACGTGCAAGTTCAGCGCGAAGGTGAAGATGGGCTATCTGCGCCAGCTGCCCCGCCTGGGCTTCATCTCGCCGTCTCAGGCCAATCTCGACCGGGTGGCCGAGCTGTTGCCGATCGACGATTACCCGAAGTTCCATATCCTTAACCCTAACCGCTATCCGGCCCCGACGGTGCGCCATTCGCCGCAGGCCAGGACCCGGCTGCTCTTCGTCGGGCGCCTGGAGGAAACCAAGGGAATCAACTTCCTGCTCGGCATCCTCGACACGCTGTCGAAGGATTTCGATTTCCATCTGACCGTGCTGGGCAAGGGCCCCGAGGAACCGCGCCTGCGCGAGCAATATGGCCATCACGACTGGCTGGAGCTGAAGGGCCATGTGCCGCAGCAGGAGGTGTCGGACATCATGGCGACCAGCGACCTGCTGATCACGCCGTCGCTCTGGGCGGAGAATTCGCCCGGCGTGGTGATCCAGGCTCTGGCCAACGGCCTGCCGGTGATGGGCAGCGACAAGGGCGGCCTGCCCGAGCTGATCCAGCCGGGCGAGAACGGAATGCTGGTGCCGCCGGGCGACGAGGCGCTGTGGCGCGCGGCGATCACCGATGTGCTGCGCTACCCCGAAAAAATGGCGGCGCTGCGCGAAAGCACGATCCGTTCGGCCGACCGTTTCGACTATGACCGGCTGGGCCGACAGATCATGGCGGCGCTGGAACACATCGCCGCGCAACCGGCCCGCGCAGCCTGATCGCTCAGGAGCGCGGGGCCGCGGGTCAGAGCAGCCGGGCGTTGACCCCCAGTCGGCTGACGCCGGGTACGTCGATGACGACCGGCATCTCGCCGACCGTGACGGTGCGGTCGGCCGTCCCCGCCGTCGCCGACTGGCAGAGCGTGCGCGTGGTATAGGCCGCGGTGCCGCCCACGGTCAGGCGGCCGGTCCGTCCGGCCAGGCTGCTCCACGCAATGACCTGAAGCCCCTGCGGCGTCGCCGCGCGCACCACGGTCAGGCCCGATCCGACCTGTTGCACCGACATGGCGGTGGCGTTGCGGACGATCTGCGCCGCTTCGCTGAAACCGCACAGCGCGGGCTTGGCGTTGCCCGCCGCGTCGTACAGCCCGAAATGATGCTCCAGATCGTTGGCGTTGGTGCCCGAGTCCTTCAGTTCGTAGATCCAGCTTCCCGCGACCCAGGGCAGGGCGGCAGTGTGGAGCAGGAATTGCGGCACGCTGGTCGCGACGACCGAACTGGCCACCGAACAGGACAGCGATCCGCCCGGCCAGCCCCATTCGGAGATGTAGATGGGCGGCGTCTGCCCGCCGGTGACGGATGCCAGACGGGTCTGAAGCTGATAAAGACGCGCGATCGCCGCCGTCGCGGTGCGCAGGTCGGTGCGTTCGCACTGGTTGTAGAGGTGGACCGACACCCCGTCCGCCCGTTTGGCCGCGCCGCGTGCGACCGCATCGGCGATCCAGTCCCAGCTGGGGTCGCTGCCGCCCGCGCCGACGATCACCTTGGTATCGGGCGTGCTGTCCTTGATCGCGGCGACGGTGTCGCTGGCCAGCGCCGCATAATAGCGTGCGGCGCGGACATCGCCTTCCTCGCCCGCGGTCATCAGCATCGGCTTGTCGGGCGCGGCGGTGACGTTCCACTCGTTCCAGATCTCGTACATCGCATTGCGACCCGCCGTCGCCGCGACGGCGCGCTTGGCGAAGGCGACGAAGGCGGCGCGACCGGCGGCGCTGATCGGCGGCCAGCTTTCGGGGATGAAGGGATTGCCGTTGGTCAGGATGAACATCGGCCGCGCGCTGGTCTGCTTCAGGAAGCCGCTGATCGCGGGCGCCAGGTGCGAACCGTTGACGTCCCAGTCGGGCGCGAAGTCGTTCCAGAAGATGTCGTCGCGAAACGCGGTGACATTGGCCGCCTTCATCCACTGGGTGGTGGTGGCCGCGTCATAGCCGGACTTGCTGGCATAGGCGAAATGGGTCGCCACGCCGATCTCATAGGGCGTCGACCGGGCGGACAGGTCCCCGGCACCGAAGATGATGGCAGTGGCGCCCGGATCGCTGGCCAGCGCGGTGGCGTCCGCCGAGGCGGAGCCGGTCGGCGTCGGGGTGGCGGTGGGTGTCGGCGTCGGTGTCGGGCCCGTGACCACGCTCACCGCGCCCGATGACGTGGAACCGCCCCCGCCGCCGCATGCGGCCATCAGGGGAAGGAGGAGCAGAGCAAAATGGGCACGCATGACAAAGCCTTGCTAGGTTTCATCACCTTGTAGGCCGCGCATGATGCAGCTTGGTTAAGTCCACTGGTTAATGCCGGATTCACCGGGATTTTGCGGTTATCCAGAAAATCGATTTGGTTCCCTGTCGAGGAGATAATTTCGACCTGTCCCATTTTTGCCGCGTTGCAACAAAACCGCCCCTTTTGGGACAGTGCTCGGGCTTGACCGGTGATAGGGGAAAGGGCACCGCAGGTCGTTGTTGGTTGGGTAAACGTAACGAGGGCACGAGCAGGATGCTGCAAAGCGGTGACATTTTGCGGCTGCCATCACGGCCTGTCTGCATGGGATTTGCCGCGATCGCCTTATGGTGCGTCGGCGGTGCCGCCCATGCGCAGGACGAGCGGCTGGGCGTTCCCCTGGTGCCGGTCCTGCCGGTCGCGCGGCCGGTCGTCGCCGATCCCGGCCTGTCGTTAACCACCTCGGCCGAAGCGGCCTATGACGACAATATCTTCCGCACCAATTCGAGGCGGACGCCGTCGGTGGACGACTTCATCCTGACGCCGGGCGTGCGCGGCGTATATTGGCGGCAGGTCGGGTTGAACGACGTGCGGGTCGATGCCGATCTGGCCTATAGCTTCTTCACGCTGAACCCGGATCGAAGCCGGGGTCGCGCCGACCTGCATGGCAGCGGGACGTTCCGGGTCGCGGGCGTGTGCCAGATCCAGCCCGATGCGCGCATCCTGCGGCAGCAATCGGACTATGGCGACATCAACGCGGCGCGCGACAATTTCCAGACGGTCAGCAATCTGTCGCTTCGCGTCAGCTGCCCGCGCACCGTCGGCTTCTATCCCGTGGCGGATATCAGCCGCCGGACGACGACGAACAGCACGGCCTTCGACTTTGCCGACCTGCGCAGCGTCTCGTTGCTCGGCGGCATCGGCTATAGCCGCCCGAGCATCGGTCAGGCGGTGCTCTATTATCGCCATTTGAACAGCGAGCGTCCGACGATCAACGTCACTAACCGGGCCGAGCAGGTCGGGGTGACCTTCCACCGCGCGGTGGTCAGCCGTGTGACGCTGGACCTGGACCTCAGCTATCTCGACGTGACGTCGCGCGGGGCGAATGTGCGGCCCTATCGCGGGCCGGGCTGGGACGCCAAGCTCGAACTCAAGCCGGTTCCCGCCGCCTCCTTCTCGGTCGAGACGGAGCGCCGGATCGTCAACGACTCGCTGGTCCCGGCCGGTTTCGCCGTGCAGACCGATGTCCAGCTGGCGAGCGAGCTGCGCTTCGCCGAGCGGACGCGCTTTCGGGCCGGTGCCATATTGGGGCATCGCAACTTTCGGGGCGACCCGCTCGTCATTGCCTCGCCCTTCGCGAAGGACGATTTTCAGTCCTACTCGCTGGGCGTGACACGCCAGCTCGGCGAGCGTCTGAACCTGAACCTGGACGGGCAGTATAGCAATCGCAACACGGATACGGGTGTGAACGAATATCACTTCACCCGCCTTGTTGCCGGAGTTTCCTATCGTTTCTGATCGGTCTTCCAAGACCGGCCGGATATCGCGCGAATAGCATGAGGACGAAAAATGCGCCGTAAGCATAAGCTATTGCTGGCCATGGTCGTGCTGACGCCGGGCATGGCGTCGGCCCAGCAGGGTGTCGCGCCCGCCCCCGTGCGGACGGCCCCGCTGCCGACCCCGGGCGTGCGCCCGGTCGATACCGCCGCCAGCGCCTATGTGCTGGGCCCGGACGACGAGATCGAGATGAAGGTCTTCGGGCAGGACAATATGTCGCTCAAGACCCGCATCCGCGCCGACGGCACGATCACCGCGCCGTTCCTGGGCAATATCCAGGCGGCCGGGCGGACCACCGCGCAACTCGCCCAGCAGCTGAGCGAGGCCTATCTGCGCGGCGGCTATCTCAGCCGTCCGTCGATCAACATCGAAGTCACCAACTATGCCAGCAAGAGCGCGACGGTGCTCGGCTCGGTCGGGCAAGCGGGCCTGTATCCGCTCGATCGCCCCTATACGGTGGCGGCGATGGTCGCACGTGCGGGCGGTCCGCGCGCGGACGGGGCCAATACGGTGATCCTGACCCCGATGGGCGGCCAGCCCGAGCGCATCTCGCTGGCCGATGTCAGCGGTGGCGCGGCGCGGCTGGTCCAGCCGGGCGACACGCTGTTCGTGCCGGTCGCCGAGCAGGTCTATGTCTATGGCCAGGTCGAGAAGGGCGGCGGCTTCCCGGTCCAGCCGGGCATGACCTTCCGTCAGGCCCTGGCGCTGGCCGGCGGCCCGACACTGGCGGGCTCGACCAAGCGGATCGAAGTGCGCCGCGGCGGCAAGGTCCTGCCCAAGGCGACGCTCGACGACGTGGTCCAGCCCGAGGACGTGCTGGTCATCAAGGAAAAATGGTTCTGATCCTGGGGCCGTGGAACCCGGTAATGGCGTTGGGAGTGGCGTAGATGGGGTTCAAGACATGGCTGGCCGCGATCAAGGCGTGGCTGATGGGGGGCACGGCGGAAGCGGCCACCGGCTTGCCGCGCCCAGTAGCGGGTGAGCGGCCGATGGCCCGCGTGCCGGTCGACGGCGCGGTGCGGTCGCCGGTGCCGGTCGCCCCGGCCTTCGCCGCGCCTGCGCCCGCTCCGTCGGGGTCGGCGCGTGCGCGGATCCATGCCGCGTTCGACACCGGCATGCCGGTCGAAAGCCGCGCCGGACTGGCGGGGCGGTCCGAAGAGCTGAACCGGCTGGTCGAGGCGGTCATCGAAAATGGCAAGCACGGCATCGTCTTCGGCGCGCGCGGCTCGGGCAAGACGTCGCTGTCGCGCGTGTTCGGCGATCTGGCGGACGAGAAGGGGGCGGTGGTCCTCTATAATCTCGCCAGCGGTGACCTGAGCTTCTCCGAGCTGTATCGACCCTATCTTACCGAATTGGCGACCATTCCCGGCGGCGGATTGCGGCGCGGCGACATCGCGTCGCTGCTCGATGCGCCGTTCGACGCGCGTGCGCTGGCCAGCATCCTGGCGGAGCGGGTGCGTCGGCCGGTCATCCTGGTGCTCGACGAGTTCGATCGCGTGGAGTCCGCCGCGACCAAGTCCGAGGTCGCGGCGCTGATGAAGCTGCTGACCGATATGCGCGCCACGACGCGGGTCGTGACGGTCGGCATCGCTGCCAATGTCGAGGATCTGATCCAGGGCCATCCCTCGCTGCGCCGCCACATGGTGTCGGTGCCGGTCGGCGGGATCGGCGCGGAGTCGCTCAAGGACCTGTTCGTGCGCTGCTGCACGCAGGCGGGGCTGACGGTCGAGGACGGCGCAGCGAGCGAGGTCGCGTCGGCGGCCTATGGCTCGCCCTATCACCTGCGGCTTTTCGGCCTGAACTGCGCGCTGGCCGCCGAGAAGGCGGGCGTGAGCCGGATCGATCGCGAGATCGTGCGCATCGGGTTCGGCAAGGCCTTTGCGGACTGGCGAATGCTCAGCGCCACGACGGTGGACCTGCTGGTGCGATGCGCCCAGCTGCCGACCGGGCACCGCTTCGTGATCGCGCTGATCGCCTATGCGGCGGCGATGCGCACGCGGGTCGACCAGGCCGAGATCACCGCGCTGGCGATCGGCGACGGCTCGCTTGACCCGGCGGTCGTCCAGGCCGCGTTCGACATGCTCCGTCCCATCTTGCGGCCCAGCGCCATCGACGGCCAATATCTGTTCGACGACGCGCTTGCGCCGCAATTCTACCTCCTGCTGCACAGCGGCAGGATTGATCCGCAACCGGCCGACCAGGGCCTGCGCTCCGACCTGCGAGCGTTCCTGGAGCAGGGAGGGCCCATGGCATGACCAGTTTTTCCGATCTCTTGATGGCGCTGCGCCATCGCAGCCGACTGGCGATCGTCGTGGGCGGCGTGGTCTTCGCGCTCATCGCGGTGCTCGGCTTTCTCCAGCCACGGGCCTACACCGCCAGTTCGTCGATCCTGATCGATCTGACCCAGCGCGATCCGACGACCGAACGTCAGGCCAGCGAGACCGCCGCCTCGGTGATCGACACGATCATCGGGACCCAGCTCGACATCATCCGCAGCGGTGCCGTGCTAGAAGAGGTGGCGCGTCGTGCGCCGCCATCGGTCCTCGCCAAGGCGGGGGAAGGCACGGCGGAATCGCGCATGCAGCGTGCGGTCGGTATTCTTCGCCGCAATCTGAAGGCCGATGCCGACAAGGGCAGCAATGTCATTCAGCTCAGCTATACGGCACCCACCCCTCAGGAAGCGGCCAAGACGCTGAACATCATCACCGAGGTGTTCCTCGGTAAGCAGGTGGCGCTGCGTAGCGTCGCTGCGCGCGAGAATGCCAAATGGTATGACGCCCGGACCGCAGAGGTTCGCAGCCGACTGGAACAAGCGCAGCGCCGCCTGTCCGACTTCCAGCGCCAGCATGGCATCGTCGGCGTGAACCGCATGGATCTCGAGGCCGACAAGGCCCGCAGCCTGTCGACCGAGCTCGTCGCGGCCCAGGCCGCCGCTGCCGCCGCCCGCTCCAAGTCGGGCTCGGCCGCGCAGCCGGAGGTCGCGCAGTCGACCATCGTTCAGGATCTCCAGCGCGAGATCGGCGTCCAGGCCGGTCGCGTGGCCGAACTGTCCAAGACGCTGGGCCCGAACCACCCGGACATGGTCGCAGCGAACGCGCAACTCGCCGCGCTGCGCAGCCAGCTGGGCAATGCACGATCTGTGCAGGCCCAGGCCCTGACCGCCGCCAGTTCGGCAGCGGCGCAGCGCGAAGCCACGCTTCGTTCCGATCTGGCTCAGCAGCAGGCCCGGATGGTCGCCTTGTCGAGCGTGCAGGACGATCTGAACGTGCTCCAGCGTGACGTCGACGCCGCGCGCCAGACCTATGACACGGTGCGTCAGCGCTTCAACGAAGCAACGCTTCAGAGCGAGATTTCGCGGGCCAATGCTAGCAGCCTCGATCCGGCCGAACCGCCGCTGCTGCCGTCCAAGCCCAATCTGGTGCTGTGGCTGATCGCCGCCATCATCCTGGGCGCCGGCACCGGACTGGCCGCGGCACTGGGCTCCGAAATGCTCCGGCCGCGGCTGCGCACACCGGCGGGCACGTCGCAGTCGCTCGATCTGGACGTGCTGGCGGATATGACCGACTTGCGGTCGACGCAAAATAGCGGCTGGGCCGCAAACCGGGAGGTAATGGCGTGAGGCTCCGTTCGAGCGCGAATTCCGCGCAGTCCTATGCCGAGGCTGAGGCGCTGCAGGGGCGGGCGACAGGGCAGGGGATCGATCCCCTGCTGGTCGCGGCCTTCACGATGGACGACCCCTATGTCGTCGCGATCCGCAGCATCCGCAGCTCGATCGTCCAGCGTTACGAAGACGTGTCGCGCGACACCCGTTACTGCGCGCTGATCGGTCTCGATTGCAACGAGGCGCTGGCGGTGATGGCCGCCAATCTGGCGGTGGTGACGACGCATATGGGATCGTCGACGCTGGTGGTCGACACCAACCATGCGCATCCGCGCGTCGCCGAACTGTTCGGCTGTTCGGATTCGCCGGTGGTCCAGTCGACGCCGCTGGTCGGGCTGACGGTGATCGGGACGGGGCGCGGCGAGGGCGGCGTGGCCGACCCGGTCGAGCGTCGCCCGCTGATCGAGCAGCGCGACGAATGGAATGCGCGGGTCGATCAGGTCATCGTCGCGATCGCGCTGAACGAGGCGCACAGTGCCGCCAGCATCGCCAACGCGCTGCATGGCTTCGACGCGGCGGTGATCGTCGCGCGCAAGAACGTGACGCAAGTCCGGCCAACCCGTGCGCTGATCGACGTTCTGGACCAGCACCGCGTGCCGATCGTCGGTACGGTCCTGGTTTGAGCCACACCATGGCGTCGGAGCACAGTCCTGCGCGCGCGGCACCCCGGGTGCTGCACGTTTGCGACAGCATCGTGGGGGGCACGGGCAGTTACCTGGCTGAACTGCTACCACCCCAGGCGGAGCGTTACGGGCCGGGGCAATTGATGCTGTTGATCCCGCGCCAGCATCGTGACGATGTCGAGCCCCGATTGCGCGACAGCGGCATTGCCTTCGCCTATTTCAATCGACCCAATCGGTTGGCGGGGATGGCGATATTGCTGTTCGCCTATCTGGCATGCCTGAGGCGCTTCCGGCCCGACATCGTCCATGCCCACTCCTTCGGGGCTGGTGTCTGCACGCGGCTTCTGCCGATCTTCGGTCGGCCCCGCATTGCCTTTTGCCCGCATGGCTGGGCCTTCAACATGCAGGTCAAGCCGCTGGTCCGGCGCTGCATCATCCTGGTCGAACGGCTTTTGGCTTTGCGTGCCGACCGAATTCTCCTGATTTCCGAGCATGAACGCGAATCGGCCGAAGAGGTCGGCATGGCGGCGGCCAAGCTGGTCACGATCCCCAACGCGATCGCGACCGATCCGCCGCCCGTTCCCGCAGTGCCTTGGAACGATCCGCGCATCAAATTGCTGTTCGTCGGGCGGTTCGATCGGCAGAAGGGCCTGGATCTCTTGATCGATGCGATCCGTCCGCTGGGCGGGAAGTACAGCGTTCGCGTGGTTGGGCGGCCGGTGGTCGGCGGTGGCACCGATTTCGGAGCGCCGCTGGATTTCGTGGATTTCGTCGGTTGGCGCGATCGGGACGGGGTCTCGGCCGAAATGAAGGCTGCGGACGCGGTGATCGTGCCGTCACGCTGGGAAGGCTTTGGCCTGGTCGCGATCGAGGCGATGCGGCTCGGCCGCCCGGTGATCGCATCCGACGCAGGCGGGCTGAACGACATTCTGGATCATGGCCGCTATGGTTTCAGTTTTCCGGCCGGTGACGTGCAAGCACTTCGCACTCTGCTGACCAATCTTGATAAAGATCAATTGCCATCATTTGGAGAAATTGGTCGCAAACGTTTTCTGGCAGAGTATTCCGCGGACCGTATGGTGAGCCAAGTTGACGATGTTTATCGCGATTTGATGACCAAATGATTTTGTTCCGGTAATCTGCGGCAATCTTTTTGGCCAAATTGGTCTCCAGACACGCCGTGTGGCACCGCCATGGGACAGATTTGCCTGTTGGCCTATTGAGTAATCCTTAAAGAAGCTCATGTTGTGAACCCGTTACACTGTTCCGCATGGGGAACGAACGGGGTTGGCTTTTGGATGGCGGAACGACAGATCAGGTTCGATGCGCTGGACGCGTGGCGGGGCATTGCGGCGCTGATCGTCGCCCTGTTCCATTTCCAGGCGGCCGGATATTTTTACGCGGTTCCGCTGGTGCGGCATGGCAACCTGGCCGTGCCGTTCTTTTTCGTCCTGAGCGGCTTCGTCATTACCCATGCCTATCGATCCAAGCTGCATGATGCGGGGGATGGCTGGCGGTTCATGATCCGACGTTTTGGACGTCTATATCCGCTGCACTTCGTCACGCTGATGGTGCTTGTCGTGCTGGAACTTGCAAAGCTGGCCGCGATGCAGTTCGGGTTTTCCGCCGCCGAGGGCGCGTTTCAGGGTACGAACAACATATCGTCGCTGATCGCCAACATCTTCCTGCTGCACGCCATCATTCCATTTCCCGACCTGAGCTGGAACGCAGCGAGCTGGTCGATCAGCACGGAATTCTACACCTATCTCGTGTTTTTGCTGGTCTATCTGCTGTCCGGGGCTCGTCATCGCCTGCTGGGATGCGCCATGGCCTTTGTCGCATCCGGGCTGGTGTTGTTGAATATCGAGATATTCCACCCGCAACTGGGCATCGTGCAAGGCATGGGCATGGCGCAGTGCGTGTTCGGTTTCTTCACGGGCAATCTGACATACGAGCTGTATCTGCGTCTGCGTGACAATCCCGTATTTCAGGGAACACGGCCGGAGATACTCGCGACCATTCTGATGGTTCTGTTGTTCTGGTTCAAGCCGCCCTTCATCTCATTCGATATTCTGGTGTTCGGCCTGGTCATCCTGCTATTCTCCTATGAGGGCGGCGCCGTGGCGCGTGTGATGCGTGCACCGGCGCTGCAGCGGCTGGGGGAATTGTCCTATTCGATCTATCTCGTGCACTTCATCATCTTTGCCGTGATGTTCGTCATCGTGCGTCTGGCACAGGCGAAGTTGCACGTGCCGCTGATCGGTGCGATCGGCGGGATCGAGGTGATGGATTTCGGCCCATCCTGGCTCATGGACCTGGTCGCCCTGGGCTACCTGATCACGGTCGTTGTCTGTGCGACCCTGACCTATCGGTTCGTCGAGGTTCCTGGTCGCCGCTTTTTCAATCGCCTGTCCCGGAGCCGGGTCCAGCCCGAAATTCCGACTGGGGTTGAACCAACCCAGGCTTGATACGTTCAGGGCAGGCAGCGACCCGGAACAGGCTTTCCGCAGCATTAATCATTTGTTGGTCTTTGCGACGTAACGTTTGCGCAATGAGTTATGTCGCTGATCCAATTTACTTAAAATTGGTTTAGCTATTCCGATTAGAGATTCGGCCACGGATGGACTCCGATATTGGGGACCGAACCTAATCGGAGTTCCAAGCCCGTGGCTGCTCAACCTGCTTCCGTTTCTGCCTTTCTTTCGACGCTGGGCGTAAACGCCCATGCTGGCAGCGCGAACGGTGCCTATGCGAATTCCAGCATGGTGCTAAGCGCGCTGAATTACCTGGGGATCAGCACGGTCCGTGATCATTTCACGAACCTGGGCACCGGCGGTGCCGCGGTCGGCGCGATGGCCGCGGCCGGTATCAAGTTCGATTTCGTGGCGTCGTCCGATCTGCCTGCCAAGGGCGATGCGGGGATGGCGGACTATGTCGCCGGACTGAAGGCGTTCCAGAGCAAATATGCGGGCAGCATCTTTGCGATCGAAGGGCTGAATGAAGTCAACATTCAGGCGTTCAACTATAAGGGCAGCGGCGATCTGGCGGCTGCGGCGGCCTATCAAAAGGCGTTGTACGGCGCCGTGAAGGGCGACTCCGCCCTGTCCGGCATTCCGGTCATCAACCTGTCGATCGGTCTGGAGAGCAGCTCCGCCTATGCCGCCATCGGCAATCTGGGCTCCTATGCCGATTACGGCAACGCCCATGCCTATACCGCGACGGGGTGGCAGTCGGACAAGGTCATGGAGGCGTCGATGGCGCGCGCGGCGGGCGCGGCCAAGGGCGATCCGGTCATCGTCACCGAAACGGGCTATACGACCCTCAAGAGCGACACCGGTCTGGGCGTCAACGAGAGCGCGCAGGCCAAATTGACGTTGAACGCGGTTCTGCATGCGTATGAGAACGGCTCGAGCAAGACATTTCTTTACGAACTTTTTGACAGCAGCCTGGAGCCCACGGGTCCGGCGCGGGAATTCAACTTCGGCCTGTTCAAGACGGACGGCACGCCCAAGCAGGCGGCCGTTGCCCTGCACAACCTGACCAGCATCCTGGCCTATACCGATGCCGGGACCGGCACGGCGGCCAGCGCCGCGACCGCCTATACGCTGAAGGACATGCCCGCCGATGGGCATTCGATGGCGATGACCAAGGGCAATGGCGCCTACGACCTGGTGCTGTGGCGCGACGTGAAGATGTGGGACAGCGCCAGCCAGACCGAAACGACGACCGCGCCGCGTTCGATGACCATCGATCTCGGCGGGGTGCAGAAGACCGTCTATGTCTATGATCCGCTGAACGGCACGACGCCGATCGCGACCTATACGAATGTCAGCTCGATCACCGTCGCCATGGGCGATCGGCCGCTGATCGTCGAGGTCGGCGCCAAGGGCGCCTATACCGAGGTCAAGCCCAGCGTCGCACCCGACCTGACCCTGACGGCGGAAGCCTTTGTCGCGCAGATCGACAAGCTCGCGGTGTCGACCGGGCTCAACAGCGTCACGCTGACCGGCTCCTCGGTGCTGCAGGTCGCGTCGGACGCGACGATGAAGTACATGGTCGCCAATTACGGCTCGGTCCTGTCCAAGGTGAAGGGCAGCTATTCCTTCCAGGTCACGCAGACCGGAGACAATTGGAAGGAAGAGCGCAGCTTCGACAGCGCGGGCAAGCTCACCGGCACGGTGGATTATGGCTATTCGGCCGGTGTCCTCGCCAATGTCCACAGCGAACTGGCCGACGGGACGGTCAGCGATCGGACCTATAATGGCGGCAAGCTGGCGCAGGTAACCACGCTGGCGCCTGGCGGGCTGCGCACGACGATCACCTATGACGTGGCGACGGGCAAGCCCACCGCAATGTCCGAGGTTACGTCGTCGTCCACGACGTACAGCGTCTATAAGAACGGAATCTTGTCGACCCGGACGATCAATGCCGCCGACAAGAGCAGCGAAGTGGACAGCTACGACTCGACCGGCAGGCTGACCACGACCGTCCGCGTCGATACGGCCGGTGTCTGGACGACGACGAACCTGGATGCCGCGGGCAAGGCGACGCGCGTCTTCATCGAACGGCCGGACGGCACCGGCGAGAACACCACCTATGGTATCACCGGCCAGGCCTGGACCACCCAGCGCCAGGTGACGGCCGCGGGCGGACGGGTCACGCTTGTCGAGCGTATCCGCGCCGATGGCAGTTTCGTCAGCACCGAACGTTATCCGGGCGACGGCAGCAGCGTCGTGACCAGCTTCGACAGCCGTGGCGTCAGGCAGCAGGAGGTCAGCGTCTCGGCCAAGGGGGATCGGACGACGCTGGTCTATGATACGGCCAGCGGCAATGTGAAGACCCGTGTCGACCAGACGTCGGCCGGGACCACCACGATCACCTATAGCGGCGGCGCGATGACCGACCGCACGCTGGTCCGCGCGGACGGCAGCCGCCAGTCGGAGACGTTTTCGAACGGCATCTGCATCCGCCTCGTCGAAGTGGCGGCCGACGCGACCTTTACCACGCGGCTATTCGATCCGGTGTCGGGCAAGCCGACGAAAATCTATGTCACCAGCCCCGACGGCACCAATACGAACACGACCTTCGGCATCACCGGCAAGAGCTATGTGACCGAAGTCCAGATCGTCTCGAAGGCGGGCAAGGTCATGTCCGTCGTGCGTACCCATGCCGACGGAACCTATGACTATACCGACATCACCGGAAGCGACGGCAGCCATACGCTGACCTATTACAACGCAAGCGGACAGCGCACGAGCACGACGATCATCGCGCCGGACGGCAGCCGCACGACCAAGACCTATGATATGTCCGCGGCTTCGCAGACCGGGCAGACCCCGCAGCTCGTGGAGAGCAACAAGACCGCGACCAATGGCGGTACCTCGACGGACGCGGCGCCTGCCGGTTCGGGCACCAGCATCACCTATGCCTATGACGCCAACGGCGTGCGCAAGTCGCAGCTGGCGGTGGACGCCGCGGGCAACAAGACGACCACCACCTATGATACCGCCACGGGCGCGGTGACGGCGGTCTATGCCGCCTATGCCGATGGCAGCGGCGAGACGCGGATCTATGGGATCACGGGCAAGAGCTGGACGACCGAGGTTCAGGTCACGAGCACGGCCGGCAAGGTGATCGCGCTGACCCGGACCCGCGCCGATGGCAGCGCGGTCTATACCGAACGGCGCGACGGCAACGGCCTGACCGTGACGACCTATGACGCCAAGGGCGGCAAGCAGGTCGAGACGATGACCGCGACCGATGGCGGCCAGACGATCCTCACCTACGCATCCGATGGCCAGCTAACCCAGCGCGTGACCAAGCCCGCAGCGGGCGGTTCGACCACGGCCACGATCTCGTCGGGCATTGTGACCTCGCTGTTGACGGTCGCGCCCGATGGGGCACGCACGACGACCAAATATGACGCGAAGGGCGTGAAGCTGAGCGAGCAGCTGGTCGATGCCGCCAACACATGGACCACGACGAATTACGATGCGAACGGCAATGTCAGCCGCCGCTATGTCAAGCGGGCCGATGGTTCGGGCGACAATTATGCCTATGGCATCACCGGCCAGACCTATGTCAGCGAGCATCAGACGCTGGATACGCAGGGCAAGGTGATCGGGGTCGAGCGGCGCAACGCCGATGACAGCCTGGCCTATCTCGACCGGCGTCTGGACAATGGCGGGCGCCAGATGACCAGCTTCGACCAGAGCGGCCGGATGACGCAGGATATCGTCATCGCCGCCGACGGTGGCGAGGTCGTCAAGGACTATGACGTCGCCAGCGGGAAGCTGAAGCGTCAGCTGGACCGGCCGGCGTCGGGCGATGTCATCGTGAGCCAGTTCGACCAGGGCGTGATGGTCAGCCGTCGCAGCCAGCTGGCGAGGGGCAATATCGTGCTCGAAACCTTCAACGCCGACGGGTCGTGGTCGGCGGATACGTTGAACAGCGCAGGCTCGAAGATCCAGTCCCAGAGCCGCGACGCATCGAACACCTGGCGCACGACGCTGATCGATGCGGCGACCGGGCGGCCGACGATGCTGTTCGTCCAGCAAGCGGACGGCACCTCGGAGAACACCGTCTACAATGTCACGGGTCAGAATTACACGACCCAGGTCCAGAAGGTCGACGCCAAGGGCGTGGTCGTGGGGGTGACGCGTCTGGGATCCGATGGATCGTTGCGCTACACCGAGCAGCGTCGCGCCGATGGCGGCATCGATGCCTCCTATTATGACGGAAAGGGGCGCAAGACCTCGGACGTCACGATCGCGACGTCGGGCGCGCGCGACACGCGCAACTATGACGCGGCCACCGGCACGTTGCAGAACCTGATCTCCGAACAGGCCGATGGCGTGACTGCGACGACCTATACCGGTGGCAAGGTCAGCCGTATCGATTTCAAGGGAAGCGATGGCGCCAAGCGAACCCGCGATTACAATGCCGCCGGAACCCTGGTGTCCGACGTCACGGTCACGGCTGCCGGAGAGTGGACGACGCTGAAGTACGATGCTTCGGGGACGCTGACGACCAAGTACGTCACCCATGCCGACGGTACGGGCGAGAACACCCAATATTATGCCTCGGGTCAACCTTATGCCGAGCAGCGGCAGGTGGTCGATGCGAACGGCAAGGCTGTGGCGGTGTTCCGCTATCGCAGCGACGGCACCCTGTCCTTTACCAGCCAGACGGGCGCCGACGGCCGGACCGAGCTGTACCGCGATGCGCAGGGGCGAGCGACGACCCAGTTGCAGGTCCGCACCAATGGCGACCGGATCGAGACGCAGCTCGATGCCGCCACCGGCACGCCGTTGTCGGCGACCGCGAAGCTGGCCGATGGGACGAACGTGGTCTCGACCTATACGGGCGGTGTTCTGGTCCGCCGCGTGACCCAGCCTGCGGGCGGCAGCGCGACGACCGAGACCTTCTCGGCCAGCGGTTACGATACGACCAGGGTCGCGGCCCAGCCCGGTTTCGGCGTGATGGTTTCGGACTCGAAGGGTTGGATCAACGGCGGCGCGACCGACGACATCCTGCTCGCCGACCGGCGGGACATGGTGCTGACGGGCGGCAGCGGCAGCGACCGGTTCCTGGTCACACTGGGGGCCAGTGCCACGATCCGCGACTTCGGCGCGGGCCATGACCTGCTCGACCTCAGCGCCTTTGCCAAGTCGGGCTATCAGCCGATGATCTCGCTGGAGGACGGCAATACGCTGCTCCGTTATGCCGGAGGGGAATCGGTCACGCTGGTCGGCGTCACGCCCGACAAGCTGAACACGAATCAGGCGGCATCGGGGCTGTTCCAGCTCGGCTGATCGCGGCTGGACGGCCAGAACGAGGCCCGGACGACGAAGTTCCGTCGTCCGGGCCTTATTTTTGTTCGGCCCATCGACCAAGTGCTGTCGTGACAACGAAAATGTAGGGATTTCACGCTATTGCGGTCGCATCGGATGGTGGTGCCGAGCGGGGTGCAGGCCGCCACGATCCGACCGTCGGAAGCCCGGACAGGGCGGCACCCCGCCGCCCGCCGGTTCCGACAAGCCATGAGCGGGTGGACGGTCGACAGTGGATTTCAAAACTATTCGTGACGATAGCGGGCTGACGGCGCTCGCCGCGCTATTGGCCATCCATCGCATCGCGGTCGAGCCCGAGCAGCTTCGCCACGGCCTCGGTCATTTCCACAGCCTGACCGGGGACGATCTGGTCCGGCTGGCCAATGGCATGGACGGGGTTCGCGCCAAGACGCGCCGTGCCGACTGGGCGGAGCTGGGCCGCATGCCCTTGCCCGTGTTGGGCAACGGCCCGGAGGGCTGGTTCCTGATCGGCCGGATGCAGGGCGACGAGCTGTTGGTCCAGCGGGCCGGAGCGCCGGTCGTGAAGATCGGCCGCGCCGAGTTTGAGGCGATGTGGTCGGGCGAACTGGTCCTGGTTGCCACGCGCGAGAGCGCACGCCTCAACCAGCGCGGCTTCGACATTTCCTGGTTCATTCCCCAGATCGTCCGCTATCGCCGGCTGATCGGCGAGGTGCTGCTGCTGACACTGGCGCTCAACCTGCTGGGCCTGGCGGCGCCCCTGTTCTTCCAGACGGTGGTGGACAAGGTGCTGGTCCATGGCACCATGTCGACGCTGGCGGTGCTGGCGATCGGCTTCGTCGCGGTGTCGTTCTGGGAAACCGCGTTCGGCTGGCTGCGCACCCGCCTCTATTCCGAAACCAGCCAGAAGATCGATGTCGAGCTGGGCGCGCGGCTGTTCCGCCATCTGCTCCGCCTGCCGCTCGGCTATTTCGAGCAGCGCCGGGTCGGCGACACCGCCGCGCGCGTCCGCCAGCTGGAGACGATCCGCGAATTCCTGACCAACGCCTCGCTGACCGTGCTGATCGACCCGGCCTTTGCGCTGGTCTTCCTGGCGGTGATGGCGCTCTATTCGATCAAGCTGTTCCTGATCAGCATCATCGCGATCCCCGCCTATATCGCGGTCGCGGTGCTGGTGACGGGGCCGCTGCGCAACCGGCTGGACGACAAGTTCGAGCGCGGCGCGGCGAACAACGCGCTTCTGGTCGAGACGATCGCGGGCATCCAGACGGTCAAGGCCGCCGCGGTCGAGCCGCAATGGCAGGACAATTGGGAGCGCAAGCTGGCGGGCTATTCCGCCGCCAACCAGCGCGTCATCGACCTGGGCAATAGCGGGTCGCAGGCGATCCAGCTGATCTCCAAGCTGAACCTGGCCGCCATCCTCTATTTCGGGGCGCAGGCGGTGATCGCGCAGGACATGACGGTCGGCGCGCTCGTCGCCTTCAACATGTTCGCGCAGCGCGTGTCGGGTCCGGTCATCCGCATGGCGCAGCTGTGGCAGGAGTTCCAGCAGGTCCGCATCGCGGTCGACCGGCTGGGCGACGTGCTCAACCACCGGGTCGAGCCGGGCAGCGGCAGCCAGACCGCGCTTCCCTCGATCCGTGGCGATGTCCGGTTCGAGCGGGTTCGCTTCCGCTATGGCGATGACGGCCCCTGGACGCTGGAGGATATCGACCTGGCCATTCCGGCGGGCTCGACGCTGGGCATCGTCGGGTCGTCGGGCTCGGGCAAGTCGACGCTGACCAAGCTGCTCCAGCGGCTCTATGTCCCGGCGGGGGGCCGCGTCCTGATCGACGGCACCGACGTCGCGCAGATCGATCCGGCCTGGCTGCGGCGGCAGATCGGCGTGGTGTTGCAGGAGAATATCCTGTTCAACCGTACGGTGCGCGAGAATATCGCGCTCGCCAACCCCGCGCTGCCGATGGAGCGGGTGATGAAGGCCGCCGAGCTGGCGGGCGCACACGAGTTCATCACGCGGCTGCCGCAAGGCTATGACACGATGATCGAGGAGCGCGGCGCCAACCTGTCGGGTGGCCAGCGTCAGCGGCTTGCGATCGCCCGTGCGCTCATCAACCGTCCGCGCATCCTGATCTTCGACGAGGCGACCTCCGCGCTCGACGCCGAGAGCGAGGAGATCATCCAGACCAATCTCAAGCGCATGGCGGCGGGGCGTACCGTCATCATCATCGCCCACCGCCTGTCCGCGATCCGCCAATGCGACCGCATCGTCGCGCTGGAGCGCGGGCGGCTGGTCGAGACGGGCTCGCATGACGAACTGCTCGCCACCGGCGGGCGCTATGCCGATCTTCACCGACGCCAGATGGGCGTCCTGTATGGAATTGCATCATGAGCACGCTGGCGCAGAACTGGGCGCTCTTTCGCACCGCATGGTCCGAGGATCGTGCCGAACGGCGCGGGGCGGCCCGCCCGCTCGAACACAGCTTCCTGCCCGCCGCGCTGGAGGTGATCGAGCGGCCGGTATCGCCGACTGCGCGGATCACCGCCTGGCTGTTGATGGGCGGTCTGGCGCTGACCGGCGGCTGGCTGGTGCTGGGCAAGGTCGATGTCGTCGCCTCGGCACAGGGGCGGACGGTCCCGGCGGAGTCGGTCAAGCTCGTCCAGTCGGCGACCGGCGGCATCGTCCGGCGCATCTGGGTGCATGAGGGCGATGTGGTCCGACGCGGCCAGCCGCTCGTCGATCTGGACCCGACGCTGTCGAGCGCCGACGAGGCCCAGGCGCGTCAGGCGCTGCTCGCGGCCGAGATCGATGTCGCGCGCAATGCCGCGATCGTCGACGGCCTGAGCGGCGGGGCAGGGGTCTTCACCGCGCCCGAGGGGACGCCCGCCGATGTCGCGGCGACCCAGCGCCGCCTGGTCGCCGCGCAGATCGCCGGTGCTCGCGCGACCGAGGCGGGCCTGGCGGCGGCGCGGCGCTCCGCTTTGTCGGATGCCGAGGCGGCGGCGCAGCAGATGCGCACCTACGCCGCCAACCAGCCGCTGCTCGACCGGCAGGTCCAGGCGGTCGAGACGCTGGCCCAGCGCGGCTATGCATCGGGCATGCGCGTGCTGGAGATGCAACGTCAGCAGCGGGCCGAGGCGGGCAACCGCAACGTCGCCGCGGCGCAGCGCTCACGTGGCCTGTCGGAAGCCGGGCGCTATGCCGAGGAACTGGCCCGTTCGCGCGAGCAGGCGCGCCAGATCGCGCTGTCCGACCTGTCCAAGGCGCAGACCGAGGCGATGCAGCGCCGCGAGGAACTGACCAAGGCACGCCAGCACAGCCGGATGCAGCGGCTGACCGCGCCGGTCGACGGCACGGTGCAGCAGTTGAGTGTCCATACGCTGGGCGGCGTGGTCGAATCGGTCCGGCCGTTGATGGTCGTGGTGCCCAACGGACAGGTCACAGTGGAGGCCAAGCTCCTTAACCGCGACATCGGCTTCGTCCGCGCGGGACAGTCGGTCGCGGTGAAGCTGGAGGCTTATCCCTTCACCCGCTACGGCACGGTGCCGGGCCATATCCTGTCGGTCAGCCGCGATGCGGTGACCGAGGAGAAAAGCGCGCCCTATTATCTGGCCCGCATCGCGCTCGACCGGCGGACGATCGGGGTGGACGGGCGGCAGGTGCCGCTGACCCCGGGCCTGAGCGCCACGGCGGACATCCGCACCGGTCAGCGGCGCCTGATCGAATATCTGATCGACCCGGTCAGCCGCGACGTATCCGAAGCGGCGCGGGAGCGGTAGGGGGTGGGGCGGGGGCCTAAACGGCTTCCCGCCTTTCCGCTCGCGGCGCCCGCCCCCAATAGCGCGGCACGATCAGCCAGGAAAATCGGCTGTTGCTCAACCACTGGCCCGCCACGACGCATATCACCGTGAGGAAGACGGTGATCCCGAGGATGACTCCATTCGCCACGATCGACGATTGATGGATCGCGTCCAGCGGCGGCGCCATGATGCGGATCAGTCCGCCGACTCCGGCGATGATCAGAATGTGGAAGATGTAGAGCGGCAGGGTCTGTTTGCCGACCGATTTGAAAATCCGCATGATCGCCAGTCGGCCGGGGATCATGCCCAGCAAATTGGCGAAGAACCACAGCAATAGTACGGACTTGATAAGCCGAACACCGGCGGCGTCTGACCCCCAGCTCGCCCAGATGACGAGCGCGCACAACAGGCCCGTCATGAGCAGACGCATCCCGTTCGCCTGCTGAACGATCCGTTTGTAGATCTCGCCGAAATAGGCGCCCAGCGCGAACCAGATGAAATTGAACAGGATCGGTCCGACCTGAACGTGCCCGAACGTGTTCGTCACCATCGGTTCGACACGCTGTTGCGCGACATTGGATAGCAGCGCCATCGCCAATGCGACGAGGAGCACCGGCCAGGGATGAGGCCCGATCCGGTTCTTGCACAGGATGATCAGCACGTTGAACAGCGGCAGGCACAGCAGAAACCAGTAGATGGTCGGAATGGCCAGGGCCGTCAGGAATTCACCGACCGTCGGGGCCGTCTCACCGGTCGCCAACGTGATCAGGAAGCTGCGCGAGAATAATATGCAGGACCAGAAGAGGTAGATGAACAACAGGCCGACGATGCGGGCGTCGCGCTTCTCGACCGGAGCCTTGTGGATGTTCTGCGACAGGATGCCCGAGATCAGGAAGAACAAGGGCATCCGAAGAGGCGCCAATGCCAGCGCGACATCTTGCAGCAGGAAACGGTCGGGCGAGAATTCGGAAAACCAGTCGCAGACATGGTATAAAACCACGCCCACGCCACAAAATCCACGCCCGGCGTCGATCCAGTCAAGTCGCGGCTTTTGCATCAATCGGCTCGCCGCCGGAAATACATACTACGTCTGTCCGGCAAAATCCGAAGAGGTATCAGCCTTACCAGAACCACGCCAACTCCTTTTCCATCTGTCACCGCTGATGAACATATTGCTAAACGCATATCCCAGGAACAAGGTTGCAGTCGAAGGACCGTAACATTGCACCGTGACCGCATAAAAATTCAGCGTGGTCAGCAACAAAAGCTTTTCGATACTTTGATTCTTGCCGATCGTGAAATAGGATCCGATGACGAAAACCAAAAACGGCAGCCCCATCATGATAAAGGTTGCTACGTAGAAATTGTCAACTGGAACAATAAGATAACCTAATTTGGTATATTCCATCGGATAGGTGAAACAGCCCAGGCCGCACCCGGCGAAGATCGCCGCCGGTGCGTTTTCCGCCAGCCAGGTGAAGGGGAAGATCCATGTGCGGCTGATCCGGTCCTGCATGCTGAAAAGGACGGGGCTGATCTTCGTCAGGTCCATGCCGCCCATCAGCGGCATAAGGATGAACGGGATTGGAATGGTCAGATAGGAGGCGCGAGCCAGAAACTGGGCGACCCGCAGTTCGCGATCCCTTTGAATTTCTACCGCAATATAAATCGCAGAGAAAGCGATGAGGGTCAACAGAGCGGTTTTGCTCGTCGAGAGCTCCACCGCGATATAGAGCGGGATCCACAGCGCGAAGTTGACCATCCGCGGAAAATGGCGGTGCATGACGATATAGGGGATAACCGCCATATAGGCGGCCATGGTCGATTCTCCGGCGAATCCCCCGTATCGGATTTTGCCGCCCGTCCACCAGATTTTGCCGACCTGTTTGACCGCGCCGAAATTGTCGAGATTCTGTCCCAGCCAGGGAAAATCCACATAGGGGGATATCAGCAGGCCGATGGTCGACGCGACGAACAGGGCGGTGAGCGCCCACCGTGCGGGCCATGTTGCCGTCAGCGAGCGATCGACCATGACCGCCCCCACGAAGAAGGGCAGGAACAGCTTGATCGACGACACGAAGGCGAACACCGTCGACTGCATGAACACGAGGCCGACGATCGTCGAGAACAGGAAGGAACAGGTGAGCAGGATCGCATAGGGCGACCGGCGCTGCCATGCGACACGCCATGCGAAATAGAAGAAGATGAACAGGCTGAACAGGTCGGGGATGAACCAGGCCGCGCTCAGGTGAACCAGCGACAGGTAATAGCGTAGCGAGCTGGTCAGCGTATCCCGGAAGAAGAACATGAACGCCACCGCCAGGATCAGCAGATAGGCGCGCTCGCCGATGATCGGCGCTTCGGTCGTCTTGCGCGATGGGGCGGAACGCCAGCGCCGTACTGGCAGGATTTCGCCGATGGTCGTCGCCATTTACCGAACTCCCGTTTCAGCTTCTACGATGATGCCCGATCGGCCGGGGGCGGGCTGGCCGTCGCCGCGCCCGGTGCTGCCTTCGCGGCTCCAGCGACGGTTCAGCCATCGCAGCATCGGTTTTTCGATACCGACATGAACGATCGCCGATCCGATCAAGGCGCCGAGAATGACCATCGCCAGGAACAGCGCCGGCGACCGCGCCGACAATCCCAGCCGCGCGTCCAGGATCTCGCCGACATGGATCGCGAACGGGTGGGAAAGATACAGCGCATAGGACGCGTTCCCGCCCGCGATCAGCCAGCCTATCCAGCGCGTCCGCCGCCGTGGCTCGAGCCCCAGAACCGAAGCGGTGACGATCATCACGGCGGGCAGCCCCCCGGTAAAGGGTCGGCCGATCGTGTCATAGGCCCCGATCTGATAGAATAGCACCGCCAGTGCAAATCCGGCGCCGACGATCGTCCACGCCAGAGCGCGGGGAATCGCCATGCCGCGCAGGAACATATGCGCCACTCCCATGCCCGCCACGAACTCCAGGGTGATCGGCAGGCCCCAGAAACGGATCATGCGCCAATCGGGCGGCGTGGGCGCGGCGATTGCGATCAGGAGCAGCAGAATGCCGACGATCAGCATCAGTCCCCGCCGATAGGGCAGCAGCAATCCCGCGGCAAACACCAGATAGAACATCATCTCGTAATTGAGCGTCCATCCCAGCGTCAGCAGCGGCGTGCAATAGAGATCGCAGGTCGGTCCCGGCAGGAACAGATAGGAGAAGACGATCCGTATCGTGCTGGGCAGCGGCACGTGCAGCACCAGCCCCATGACCAGGGTGAGCGTGGTGAACAGGTAATAGAGCGGCACTACCCGAATGACCCGGCGGCGCAAGAAGTCGGCGGCGACGCCCGGCACCCCGAACCGATCATGCATCATATAATACATGACGAAACCCGAGATGACGAAGAAGATGTCGACGCCCAGACCCCAATCGAGGGGAATGACCGACCAGGGGCGGGGGGTGCCGCCGGTCAGCTTGACCAGCGCCTGCTGCGCGTGACCGCACAAGACCAGGAATGCTGCGACGAAGCGCAGGACCTGTAGTGAATCGACCCGTTGGGAACGCATCAGAGTTCACTCTCCCGCTTCGTAACACCACAAGACGGGTCTGCCTCCGCTGTGCGACGAAACCCATTCCGTCAAATGCCTTAGCGCATGCAATATGCCGGGGTATATGCCGATCGCCATTATTTGAGGGACAGATTGTCCCTTTTTTAACCCTTGCGCAGCGGCACCCTCTTCCCGCATTGGGACATCATGCTGCGCTGCATCAACGTCCCGGTCCGGCCAGCGGCCCGTCTGCGAGACGGTGGCCCTTCACGCCCGAACGTCATGTCCCGGAGTGCAATCCCCGTGGTCAGGACGGCAGAAACAGGATAGGTCCCGAACGAATGGCCGCACTCCTTTCTCGCCTGATGCGCAGCGGTTTCGTCAGCATGGGAATCCGTGCGGCAACGCTGTTCTTCCGCTTCGCGCTGTCCTTTTACGTGGTCAGCTATCTCGGATTGGAGGCGGCCGGCGTCTATGGCCTGGCGATCGGCGCGATCGGCATCGTGCCGGCCTTGCTGGGCTGGGGACTGAACTATTTCGTGTCGCGCGATGTCGTCGGCATGACCCCGGATGGGGCCGCGCCGCTGGTGCGCGATCGCCTGACCGTGACGCTGGTATCGCTGGCCCTGGGCACGGCCGTCGCCATTCCCGTGATTGTCGCGCAGACCGGCGGGGTTTCGACCGTCTATATGCTGATCCTCGCGCTCCTGTGGCTCGAAACCTTGGCGCTTGACGTGTATATGCCGCTGGTCGGGCTTCAGATGGCCTTGCAGGCCAATATTCTGGTGCTTGTGCGGTCCGCCCTCTGGATTCCGGTGGCGGTGGGGCTGGGCATGGTGTCGCCGACGTTCCGCAATCTGGAAACCGTGTTCGCGAGCTGGATCGTCAGTCATTTCATGGCGATCGCCCTGCTGTTCGTCTTTCTGCGCCACTGGCCGGTGCGCGCCGCGCTTTCCAAGCGGCTCGACCGCGCGGGGATGTGGCTGCGCATCCGTAACGGATGGTATATCTACCTCAGCGACCTGGGGCTCGTCGGCCTCAGCTATGCCGATCGTTTCATCCTGAACGCCATGCTGGGGCTCGCGGCGACCGGCATCTACAGCTTCTACTGGTCGATCACCAATGCGCTCTACACGCTGTTGAGCACCGCGGTCGTCCAGCTGGCATTGCCCCGGATGGTGCTGGTGCTGCGCCAGCGCGGGATGGACGAGTGGTTGGCGGCGTTGCGTCGGGAGGTTCTCAAGGTCCTGGCGTTCGCCGCCGTCCTGAGCGTCGTTATCTTCCTGGCGACCGAGGCAATCATCCGCTTCGCGCCACCGGGACGATTCCCGGTGGCGCGCCCGTTGCTGATCCTCATGCTGATCGCGGCGGTCCTGCGAGCCTGTGGCGACCTGCTGAGCGTCGGACTGACCAGCGCGGGCAAGGATCGCGTCTATGCCATCACCAATGTCGGCGGCGTGCTGCTGACGGTGCTTCTCAGTTCGCTCAGCCTCTGGCTGTTCGGCCTGATCGGCGCAGGCATTTCGGCTGTCGGGACCGCACTGGCCCTGTGCGTCGTGCGTATCCTCTATCTGCGCACCCTGCCGAAGCGCAATCCGCCCGCCAAGGCGGGGCGGCGTGACGAAACCGGCACCGCGGCGCAATGACGGAATGAAGAAAACGACATCCGGGTGCTTGCCAAGGGAGGCGCACTTTTATAGTGGGCTTACACCATGTCGGAATTCCAACGGAATGGAAGTTGGAACGACGAACGGCAAAGCGTGGTTTTTCCAGTAAACTCTACGCGATGCGGGTGTAGCTCAATGGTAGAGCAGAAGCTTCCCAAGCTTACGACGAGGGTTCGATTCCCTTCACCCGCTCCATTCTGATAGGAATGGTCCTGCTCGGCAGATTTTCGATCGCCGGATGATGATCGCTGCAACGCGGCCCTGCCCCCCCCCCAAATTCAACGCCACACGCTTGGGCCGACAAAAGTCACGTCATCAAGCCGTTCGACCCGCCGGTCGGCAAACCGGCGGGTCGTGATTTATGGCCGATTGCGAACGATCCCGAAATCCGTCAGCCGATCACCCGATCCGCTTCGTATGCCCATCGATCAGCGCGATGGCCTCGGCCGTTCCGGCGGCGTTGGTGATCTTGCCCGACTGGATCTCGTCGGCGATCGTCAGCAGTCGGCCGCTGATTACGGTGCCGGTTTCGGGCTCTTCCTGGATCGCGATCCCGCCCTTCGTCTCGGCGACCCGTTGCCATGCGGCCCGCACCGCTGCCCAATAGGCGCTGGTCTTCGCCCAATAGGTGTCGGCGGCCTTCACGTCATAGCCGTCGAAGCGCTCATAGCTGTTCAGCACCGATTCCTGGACGATGGGGACGAGCTTGCCGTCCTTCAGCCCCATCTTCGTATTGTCCTGCCAATGGATCCAACCGGTCGGGGTCGGCTGGTGCCGGTTGATCGCATAATAGCGGTCATAGACCGGATGGCGGACCGCATCGCGGCGGGCGAGGGGGCGCCAGGTCCAGTTCGACCGCCAGCGCCGGATGCCGGCTTGCGTCTCGAACTGGCCCCATCCGGCATAGCGCGGGCTGTCGTCGACCTGATAGACGGTCTGCGACCAGCGTCCGGCGCGCATCCGCTCGGGCACGGCCTCCCACACCCATCGGCCCGGTCCCGCATAGACCAGCACGCGGGACGGTTGATAATCCCAATCCTGCCGCCAATGCTTGATGACATGGGTCTTGCCGCCATGCTCGACAACCAGAAGATGCTGGAGCGCGATATGGTCGGGCGTGTCCTCGATCACGCGGACCACTTCGTTCCCGCCGGAAATCTTGCGCTCCAACGGAACATAGTCCGCCGCCCATGGCGTGGTTTCCTGCATGTCGAAGCGGACCTTGTAATCGCCCGCCATCGCCAGGATCTCGGCCCGGTCGGCGGCCTTGGCGGCCTGGGCCTCGGCCATGGTCTGCTTCACCGGGCCATCGGCATGGGCGGGAACGGGGAGCAGCGCGAGCGCGGCCAGCATCAACATCGGACGGTTCATCATCGGGTCAGTCCTTTCAGAAGCGCAAGGAGAGCGACGCGCTGGCGTTGCGCCCCGGCTGGGTGAAGGCGGCGGGGGGCACATCGGCGGCGCCGGTGGGGAGGGGGCGCGGCACCGACAGGCCGCGCACATCGGACCACCAGGCATAGGTGGCGTTGGTCAGGTTGAAGATGCCCGCGCGCATGGTCAGCGTGTCGGTCAGCTTCGCGAACAGCGTCGCGTCGAGGATTGTGAAGGCGGCCGGTCGGAAGCATGTGGTGGAGCACAGGCCGGTGGTGTCCCGCGCCGCCTTTTGCGCGCTGTGGGTCATCACGACCTGACCGCCGAAGCGCCCCTGGCCGGGTTCGCGCCAGCCCACCCCCATCACCAGCTTGAGCGGGTCTATCGTCGCCAGCGGCTTGCGGGTGCCGTCGGCAGCGATCTGGTCCCCTTGCGAATAGGAAATGGCGAGCTGGCCGGTCAGGCCGTTGCGGGCCCGCCCCTCGAACCGGGCTTCGGCGCCCTTCACGCTCGCGCGGTCGAGATTGATGAATTGGTACAGCGCGGGATCGCTGGGGGTGAAGCGGCCGCCCACCACCTCCTGGCTGATGAAGTCGCGGTAATCGGCGCGGAAGACGCTTGCCGACAGGTCCACGGCATCGCTGTTCAGCCGCAATCCGGCCTCGACCGCCTCGCTCGTTTCCGGGCGAAGGTTCGGATTGGGGATCGAGGTATAGCCGAAGGCGAGGTTGGAGAAGAACTGGTTGATCTGCCCCGGCTCGGGCGCGCGGAAGCCACGGGCATAGCTGGCGAACAGTCGCACCATGGGGGTGAGCGTGACGACCGCGCCGATGCGCGGGCTGACCCGGTCGGCGGATTGCCCGGCGCCGGTGAATTGCGGCAACAGGGGATCGCGCCGGGGCGACAGGCGATACCAGTCATAGCGCAGCGCCGGGTGCAGCGTCACCGGCCCGATGCCGATCGCGTCCCCAACAAAGGCCCCGGCCAGGGTGAAGTCGGTCGTCGGAAAGGCACGGGTCGGGAAAGTCTCGCCCGAAGGCGGCACGGTGCCGTCGCGGACGCCCCGCTGGCGCAGCACGCTGACATCCGCGCCCGTCACCAGCCGGTGGGTGATCGCCCCCGTCGAGAAGCCGAGCCGGACCTCGCCCGAGCCGCCATAGACCCGGTTCTCCAGCGTGTTGAGCCGGGTGCGGTCGGCCAGCGTCCGGCGGTCCTCGGCGCTGAACTGGCGATCCTCGGCATTCTGGACATAGGCGGCGGCGCGCGCAAACTCGATCAGGCCGGTCCCGTCATAGGTCCAGTCGAGCGTGCCGCGCCAGCGCTCGGCGGTGTCGCGGGCCTGCAACCCGGCGACGCTGGTGCTGATCCCGGTGAGCACGTCGGTGGCGACGCGGTTGCCGAGATACTCGCCGGTCGCGCGCAGGCGGTGGCCCGGCGCGACGTTCCAGACCAGCTTGCCCAGCAGGGCATTGGAATGGCCGTCCTGCGGATTGGGCGCGGTGCGGGTAACGCCGGTGCCCTCGACATCGCCCCGGTTCTTCAGTTCGGAAAAGTCGCGCCGGGTATAGGCGAGCATGGCCGACACCGCGCCCGATCGACCCGCGACGATGCCCGACTGGGTGAACTCCTCGTCCGCCGAATTATACTGGGTGCGCAGCGATCCGCCGAAGGATTTGTCGCCCAGAATATCGGCGGGGTCGCTGGTGACGAAGCTGACCGCACCCGCCAGCCCGTCGCTGCCATAGAGCGCCGAGGCGGGGCCGCGCAGGAACTCGACCGACTTGATCAGACCGATATCGACATAGTCGCCGCGCCCGGCATCCTGCGCCCCGAAGCTGAAGCCGTAGGGCACGCGTACGCCGTCGACCTGGATCAGCACGCGGTTGCCGCCGATGCCGCGGATGACGAAGCCTTCATTGCCCGCTCGTCCGGTCGATCCCGATGCGGCGCCGAAGCGGGTGGGCGCGCGGCGGACGCTGACGCCCGGTTCGAAGCGGACCAGATCCTTGATGTCGGTCGCCAGTTCGTCGGCGATGGTCTCGGCGCGTTTGACCGAGATGGTGACCGGCGCATCCTGCGCCTCGATCGGCGCGCGGGTCGCCGTCACGACGATGTCGCGCTGTTCGGTCTTTTCGTCAGCCTTTTCCCCGGGTTCCCCGATCGCAGCCATTACGGCGAGCGCCAGAAGCATATGACCCCTTTCATCTATTGCCTATCACTCGCAATAAGGCGCTAAGGTGCAATTCTCAATGGAAAAATGCAAATGACTCGCATTATGGCCTATGAGCTAACGCTAGGGGCGGTGCATCGCCAGTTGCGCGGATTTCGTGTCGCGTTTTGGTTTCTAACCAGAGGTATTGGGCGCAAGCCATTGAAATAGCTGTGATCCAATGGTGCCTGTGCGGGGAATGCGTTTTACCCGACGATGCTCTGTCCCATGGCGAGCTGCTTGCCATTGGTAACGATCACCCGGTCGCCGATCCGCGTCGCGGCGAACAATTTGCGCGCAAAGGCGGTGGGCACGCCGACGCAGCCATGGGTCGCATAGCCATAGCGGACATCGCTGCCATGGATCGCCACACCGTCGCGGGTCAGCCGCAACATATAGGGCATGGGCGCATCATAGAGGTTGGACACATGGTCGGCGTCCTTCTCCAAGATGGGAAAGACGCCGAGCGGAGTCGGCATATTGTCCGCGCCATAGATGATCGCCGCCGTGCCGATCTCATAGCCGTCGCGAAAGATCGACACGACCTGCGCGGCGAGGTCGACGGTAATCACCACCGGTCCCTGCGGCGCGCCACTCTCGTCCCACACAAAGTCGCCATGGTGCAGCGGCGCCTTCAGGTCGAGAATGCGGCGCACGACGAAAGGCGCGGGCGAGGGGCTTGGGCCGGGAGAGGGGGCGGGGGAACGGGTAGCCGCCGCTTTTGGCGCCGCCGCGACCTTCGCCCGCGTGGCGTCCGCATCGGCGGAATGCCGGATCAGCATCACACCGCCACCCAGGGCGCCGATCAGGATCGCACCGGCCAGAAGCTGCAAGGGGCGCATGGACAGCGCTTTAGCAGAATGGCTTCAACGAAGCGTTACCGGATTTCGATGGTCACATGGCCGACCGCGGGCATGCCATCCAGGCGGCGATGGACTTCCGCACAGTCCAGCGTGGTGCCGATCCCCTCGATCGACAGGACGACGGCATGGGCGGTCGGGCCGATCCGCCAGATATGGAAGTCATGGATGCGCGTATCGCCGGACGCCTCGATCCGCTCGCGCACTTCGGCGGCCAGCCTGGGATCGGCGGCGTCGAGCAGCACGGCGGAGGCCTGCCGCATCAGCCCGACCGCCCAGTTGGCAATGACCAGCGCGCCCAACAGGCCCACCGCCGGGTCGAGCCAGACCCAACCCAGATATCGGCCCGCGACCAGCGCGACGATCGCCATGACCGAGGTCAGCGCATCGGCAAGGATATGGATATAGGCCGCGCGCATATTGGTGTCGCCGCCATGCCGGTCATGCGTATGGTCGTGAGGATGCCCATGATGATGGCCATGGTCATGCCCATGCCCATGGCTGTGCCCGTGCCCGTGATCATGCCCGTGGCCACCGGCCAGCATCCACGCGCTGATCAGGTTGATCGCCAGGCCCAGCACCGCGACCAATATGGCATCGCGAAACGCGACCGGATGCGGATCGCCCAGCCGCACGACGGATTCATAGCCGATGCCCAGCGACACGATGCCCAGCACCATGGCCGATCCGAACCCCGCCAGTTCGCCGACCTTGCCCGTGCCCCAGCTGTAACGGGGATTGGCGACATGCTTCTTGGCATAGGAATAGGCGAGCGCGGCGATCCCCAGCGCGCCGACATGCGTCGCCATGTGAAAGCCGTCCGCCAGCAACGCCATCGATCCGGTCAGATAGCCCGCGACGATCTCCGCGACCATCATTCCGGCCGACAGCCAGACGACCGCCCGCGTCCGCCGGGCATTCTCGTCATGGGCATGGCCCAGATAATCATGGCTGTGGGCGGTCACGGTCGGGTCCTTCGGCAGCATCGGGTCACGGGATGGAAACTCAGCGGAAATGGCGGCGGAGCAGCTTGGCCAACTCGGCGGCGGCGGCGGTCCGCTCGGCGTCGCCCAGATCGGGGGCGGCGACATGGGCGTGGAGATGATCCTCGACCAGCTCGTCCATCAACCCGGCCACCGCACCCCGTACCGCCGCCACCAGATGAAGCGTCTCGGCACAATCGGCATCCGCCGTCACCGATCGCTCGATCGCCGCGACCTGCCCCGCGATGCGGCGGACGCGCGCGACGATCTTTTCCTTGCTGGTGGTGACATGTGCCATAACTTATAGGGGTATAGGGTATATCGGGCGTTTCCGCAAGACGGCTTGCCGGGGCGGCGTCGGTTCGGCCAAGGTGGTGGATACAACGGCGGGAGATGGCGGACGTGAAGGCATGGCGGCGATGGAGTGTGGCGCTGACGGGGTTCCTGGCGGGCACGGCGGCTCTGCCGGTCCGGGCGGAGACGATCCTGTTCGTCGGCAACAGCTTCACCTTCGGCGCCCACTCGCCGGTCATGCGCTATCGCCCCGATCTGGTCCGCGACCTCAACAATGAGGGGATCGGCGGCGTGCCCGCGCTGTTCAAGACCTTTGCAGAGGAGGTGGGGCAGAACTGGACGGTCAGTCTGGAGACCTCGCCGGGCAAGGACCTGGTGTTCCATTACGAACAGAAACGGCGCGAGATCGATGGGCGCTGGGATGTCGTGATCCTTCAGGATTACAGCACGCTCGATGCGCAGCGCCCCGGCGATCCGACCCGCCATGCCGAGGCGGCGGGGCTGATCGCGTCGATGCTCCGCCGCGCCAATCCGCGCGTCCGCATCGAACTGGTCACCACCTGGAGCCGCGCCGACCTGACCTATCGCACCCCCAGTCCGTGGCGGGGCAAGCCGATCGACGCGATGGCGGACGATCTGGCGGCGGGCAATGCCTATGCCCTGCGTCGCAATCCGGAGATCGCGGGGGCGATCCCGGTGGGGCAGGCCTGGAACCGGGCATGGCGCGACCGGGTGGCCGATCCCAACCCCTATGACGGCATTGCCTATGGTCAGGTCGATCTGTGGACCTGGGACCAGTATCATGCCAGCGCGGCGGGCTATTATCTGGAGGCGCTGGTCGTGTTCGGAAAAGTGACCGGCTATGACGTCCGGCGGCTGGGCGAGCAGGAGCGAGCGGGGCGCGATCTGGGCCTCGATCCGCGCGTGGTCGGCCGGTTGCAGGCGATCGCCCAGGCCGAGCTGACGCAAGCTATTCCGTGACGATCTTTCCGTCGCGGACGGCGACCGGCCAGGGGGTGAGCGCCTGGCCCATGCAGGGGCCGCCCAGGCAATGCCCGTCCTCGACCGCGAACAGCGCGCCATGCCACGAACAGGCGATGCGCTCGCCGCCGGGAGTGAGGTAGGCATCGAGTTCCTGCGCCAGCGGCAGGCCCATATGCGGGCAGCGGTCGACATAGCCATGCACCATGGTCCCGCGTCGGACGACGAAGCCGTGGAAGCGTCCGGCACGCATCTGGATCACGAAGTTGCGCGCCGCGCCGTCCGCGATCGTCTCCAGTGGGCCGAGCGCGATTCCGGCCGGGGTGGCGGTCAGCCGTTCGTCGCTCATCCCGCGTCCTCCTGCGCTTCGGGCGCGGCTGCGGGCGTGCGGCTTCGCAGCCGGTCGGCGGCAGCGGTCAGATGCGGGTAGGAGCTGAGGTCGACCGCGAACCGCTCCGCATTATAGACTTGCGGCAGGACATGGCAGTCGGCCAGCGTCGCGGTGTCGCCATAGGCATAGCCGCGTCCGTGCCGCGCGATCAGCCCCTCCAGCGCGGCAAAGCCCTCCGCGATCCAGTGGGCAATCCAGCGCCGGACCGCATCCTCATCGGCCATCATGTCCTGGCGAAGCACCGTCAGGACGCGCAGATTGTTGATCGGATGGATGTCGCACGCGACGATCGCCGCCATGGCGCGCACCACCGCGCGGCCAGCCGGATCGGCGGGAAGCAGCGGCGGATCGGGATAGCGCTCCTCCAGCCATTCGAGGATCGCCGGGCTCTGGATCAGCGCGCCGTCCGGGCCGTCCAGGACCGGCACCAGCCCTTGCGGTTGCAGGGCGCGATATGCCTCCGCCCGCTGCGCCCCCGTCCGCAGATCGTGCGACACGCTGTCATAGGAGAGGCCCTTCAGCGCCAAGGCCAGCCGGACGCGATAGGCCGCGCTCGACCGCCAATAGCCGTGGAGCGTCAGGCTCATGGCAGCCGGGCCTTGGGGAAGTCCTTCCACACCGCGTCATAGTCGAGCTGCGCATGCGACAGGGCATGGGTGGTGGGCCGATAGGGCCAGCAGCTTTCCACCATGAACGCCATCGTCCCCTCGATCCGGTGCGGCTTGAGGTCGGCGGTGCTCGCCGCCTGCCAGCTGGCGAGGTCGGGGCCGTGCCCCGCCATCAGATTGTGCAGCGACAGCCCGCCGGGACGAAAGCCTTCCGCCTTGGCATCATAGGCGCCGGTGATGAGGCCCATCGCCTCCGACATGACGTTGCGGTGGAACCAGGGCGGACGGAAGCTATCCTCCGCCACCATCCAGCGCGGCGGGAACAGCACGAGATCGGCATTGGCCCGGCCGGGCACGTCGCTGGGCGAGGTCAGCAGGGTGAAGATCGACGGATCGGGATGGTCGAAGCTGACCGTGTTGATCGTATTGAAGCGCGACAGATCGTACCGCCACGGTGCCAGATTGCCGTGCCAGGCCACCACGTCGAGCGGGCTGTGGTCGAGCGTCATCGTCCAGAGCGAGCCGAGGAACTTCTGGACGACCTGGGTGGGCTCGTCGCGATCCTCGAACCAGGCGACGGGCGTCTCGAAGTCGCGCGGATTGCCCAGGCCGTTGGCGCCGATCGGTCCCAGGTCGGGCAGCCGGAACAGGCTCCCATGGTTCTCGGCGACATAGCCCGACGCTTCGCCATCGGGCAACTCGACGCGGAAGCGCACGCCGCGCGGCACCAGCGCGATCTGGCCGGGCGCGATGTCGATCCGGCCCAGTTCGGTCAGGATCGTCAGGCGCCCCGATTGCGGCAGGAAGACCAACTCGCCATCAGCGTCGACGAAGACCCGCGCCATGTCGCGGTTGCAGGCATAGACATGCACCGCCACGCCCTCCAGATCGGCGGGGTCGCGATTGGCGAGCATCGTCGTCATGCCGTCCAGCCAGTCCGTCCCGGCGGGCGGCATCGGTGCCGGGTCCCAGCGCAGCCGGTTGGGGGGCAGGGGGGCGTCGCTGGTGCCGGGCGCGAAACGCGGCGCGCCGTCATAGGGCCGATAGGGCGGATGCTCGGCGGTCGGGCGCAGGCGATAGAGCCAGGAACGGCGGTTTTCGTGACGCGGCGCGGTGAAGGCGGTGCCCGATAGCTGCTCGGCATAGAGGCCGAAGGCGGGGCGCTGCGGCGAATTGCGGCCGATGGGCAGCGCGCCGGGGACCGCCTCGGTCGCGATGTGGTTGCCGAAGCCGGGGATGTAGCGCGGGGTTGCCGTCTCGTTCATGATCCTCTCCTTTGTCCGGGCACTTCTACCCGCCACGCCGTCGGTCACGGCGAAGCCGCGCCCCTGTGGCGTGGCCCCGCCGTGCCGGCCGGTCGATCCTGGTCAGGCGTCGACCGTAATCACCCCGCGACGGATCTGGTCGAGTTCGATGCTCTCGAACAGCGCCTGGAAATTGCCGTTGCCAAAGCCCTCATTGCCCTTGCGCTGGATGATCTCGAAGAAGATCGGGCCGATCATATTCTCGGTGAAGATCTGGAGCAGGATGCCCTCTTCCCCGACATTGCCGTCGATCAGGATGCGGTTGCGCTTCAGCCGGTCCAGATCCTCGCCATGGCCGGGCACGCGCTTGTCGACCAGTTCGTAATAGGTCTCGATCGTGTCCTGCAACCGGACGCCGCGCGCGCGCAGCTTCTCGACGGTTTCGTAGATATCGTCGGTGGTCAGCGCGAGATGCTGGATGCCTTCGCCATTATATTCGCGGATGAATTCCTCGATCTGGCTCTTCTCGTCCTGGCTCTCGTTCAGGGGGATGCGGATCGCCTTGTCGGGGGCAATCATCGCCTGGCTGAACAGTCCGGTCGCCTTGCCCTTGATGTCGAAATATTTCTGTTCCTCGAAACCGAACAGCTTGGAATAGAAGCCCGACCAGGTCCGCATCTCGCCGCGACGGACATTGTGGGTCAGATGGTCCAGCAGGTCGAGCCCGACATTGTTCTCGACCTCCGCCTGCTGCCAGCCCGCCACCTCGGTCCAGTCGGCGAACAGGTCGTCGCCCGCCTTGACCAGATAGAGATAGCTGCCGCCAATGCCCTCGATCGCCCGGGCGTCCGGGCTCAGGCAGCCGCGCGCCGCGTCGACCGGCACCGCGCCGCCCTTTACCGCATGGTCGAACGCCTCCGCCGGATCGGCCACGTAAAAGCCCATGCCGCTGGCCGAGGGGCCATGCTGGCTGCGGAACTCGGCGGCCTGACCTTCGGCCTCGGCGTTGAGAAGTAGGGTGATGCGCCCCTGCTTGTAGCGGGTGATCGCCTTGGCGGGGTGCCGATGGGTGGGGACGAAGCCCATCATGTCGAACTGGCGCGCCAGCAGGTCGGGTTCGGGGGTCGTGAACTCGCAGAAAGCGAAGCCGTCGAGGCCCAGCGGATTGTTCGGGGTGGTTGCCATGACGTCCAACTCCTGATCCAGTAACGTTGGAGACTAAATCGCAGACCGGAGAATTGGTGTCAAATGTTACGATCTCGCAAGTTGCGGCTGGACGCCTTTCTTCCCTATCGCCTGTCGATCACCTCGAACCTGGTCAGCGACCATATCGCCAGCGCCTATCAGCAGCTGTTCGGGCTCACGATCCCGGAATGGCGGCTGATCGCGATCGTGGCGGAGGAAGGCGCGGTGGCGCAGTCGGCGGTGTGCGAGCGCAGCCGGATGGACAAGGTCACCGTCTCGCGCGCGGCGATCGCGATGGTCGGGCGCGGCTTGCTGGCCCGGACCGCGCATGACGGCGACCGACGCTCGCACCTGCTCGTCCTGACCGATGCGGGGCGAGAACTCTACGCAGATGTGTCGCCCAAGGCCTTGGAACTGGAGGAACAGTTATTCTCCAGTTTCAAACCGGAGGAGCTGGAGACATTCGTCGCCATGCTCCACCGGATCGATGCGGTCGCACTGTCGCTGCGCGATCAGCCCAAGATCGAGCGATAGAGCGCCAGATATTCGTCGGCCATCCGGTCTACCGAAAAGCGGGTCGCCGCCGCGCGGCGGCAGGCGGCCCGATCGATTTCACCGATGCGCGCCACCGCCTCGATCGCCTGTTCGACCGTATCGACCAGAAAGCCGGTCACGCCGTCTTCGATCAGCTCGGCCATCGAGCCCCGCCGGATGGCGATGACCGGCGTGCCGCAGGCCATGGCCTCGACCACCGACAGGCCGAAGGGCTCGTCGAAATTGATGAGGTGCAGCAGGGCATAGGCCTGCCCCAGCGTCGCGGTCCGGTCCGCACCGCCGACGGGGCCGCGATAGACGATCCGGTCGCCATCGACATGGGACTGCACCTCGCGCTCCCAATAGCCCTGATCCTGTACGATCCCGGCCATCACCAGCCGCCGGTCGGCCGCCCGCGCGGTTGCGATCGCCTCCGCCGCGCCCTTGTCGGGATGGATGCGACCGAAGAAGAGGAGGTCGTCGCTACCCTTTGGATCGAAGGGGAAATCCTCGATCGGAATGCCGTGGTGAATGGTCGCGGCATAGCGCAGATCGGGGTGCCGATCCGCGTCCGAGATGGCGACATAATGCACCCGCTCCTGATAGGGGGCGTACATCGGCAGGATGCGCTTGGACGAGAAACCATGGATCGTCGTGACCATCGGCGTATCAACCAGCCCCGAAAAGGCATGGGCCGGAAAATCGGCCTGATTGTGGATCAGGTCGAACTCGCCCGCCCGCTCGAACACGGCGGCGAGATGGCGCATCTCCCAGACCTTGGCATCGATCGACGGGTCTTCCGAATAGGCGGCGGGCACGGGCCCGGCGAGCCTGGCTTTCGTGATGCTGTCCTGGGTAGCGAACAGCGTCACGTCGACGCCGCGCGCGACCAGGGCTTCGGTCAACAGGCTCGTCACCAATTCCCACGGACCATAGGCGCGCGGCGGAGTACGCCACGCAATCGGGGCGATCATTGCGATTTTCATGCGTGGGTATCGACTTTCAGGATCAGCCCTTCATCGGGGCGAAGCAGGGTGGGATCGGCATCGGACAGCGGGCCGGGCAGGGTGGAGAGCAGCGCCACGCCCGGCGGCAGCACGACCGGCGCCGGGGTAGACCCCAGGTTTAGCGCCACGACCAGCCGCTCGCCATCCTGTTCCCGCTCATAGGCCAGGACATCGCCGTCCGCCTCGATCAGCCGGATCGCTCCCGTGGCGAGCGCGGGCGTCATGCGCCGGAGCCTTAGTAGAGCGCGGTGGAGCGCCAGCATCGAAGCAGGGTCCTCCAACTCGGCGGCGACATTGCGGCGCGGCCATTCACCGCCCAGCGGCAACCAGGGTTCGCCGGTGGTGAACCCCCCTTGCGCGCTGTCGTCCCATGGCATTGGCGTGCGAACGGGATCACGACCCAGGCCCAGTCCGGGCTCGCGCAGTTCGCGGGGATCGCGGACCCGCTCGGGCGGGATATGGCCGTTCTCCATGCCGAGTTCGTCGCCATAATAGAGCGTCGGCGTACCGCGCAGCGTCAGCAGCAGCATGGCGGCAACCCGCGCCTGCGCGCGCCCCCGCTTGGTGGCGCTGCGCGGGCGGTCATGATTGCCCAGCACCCAGTTAGGCCAGCCGTCCGGTGGCAGGGCGGCCTCATAATCGGCGATCATGCGGGCCAGTCCGCGCGCATTCCAGGGCGCATCGATCAGCTGGAAATTGAAGGGCAGGTGGACGCCTTCGCCCGCCAATCCGTAATAGCGCATCAGTCGCTCGACCGGCAGATAGATCTCGCCGATCAGCACCCGGTCGTCACCTTCACGGCCAAAGGCATCGGCGATCGCGCGCATGTCGGCGGCGATGTCATGGACCTCGGGCTGGTCGGTCGAATGAAGTTGGAACACCCGGTTCATCTCGCCGGTCGCCGGGTCCCAGTCCGGGTTTGGCGGGTTGTCGGGAAAGCCGGCATGCTTGACGATGTGCCACAGCACGTCGATCCGAAAGCCGTCCACCCCGCGCGCGAACCAGAAGCGAAGCACGTCGAGCATCGCCGCCCGCACCGCCGGGTTGCGCCAGTTGAGGTCGGGCTGCTCCTTCAGAAAGGCATGATAATAATATTGGCCGGTCGTCGCGTCCCAGGTCCAGGCGGAGCCGCCGAAATCGCTGATCCAGTTGTTGGGCGGTCCTCCGTCCGGCGCGGCGTCCTGCCAGATATACCAGTCGCGCCTGGGGTTGTCGCGCGATGCCCGGCTCTCGACGAACCAGGGATGCTGGTCGGAGCTGTGATTGGGCACGAAGTCGAGCAGCACCTTCAACCCGCGCGCATGCGCCGAGGCGAGCAGCGAGTCGAAATCGGCCAGCGTTCCGAAGCGCGGATCGATCCCGCAATA
This sequence comes from Sphingomonas sp. NCPPB 2930, assembly GCF_042867205.1. Taxonomy (NCBI): domain Bacteria; kingdom Pseudomonadati; phylum Pseudomonadota; class Alphaproteobacteria; order Sphingomonadales; family Sphingomonadaceae; genus Sphingomonas; species Sphingomonas sp. NCPPB 2930. Next base: position 94,014 of record NZ_JBHZQU010000004.1, read on the forward strand.
ATCGGCCACGTCATATCCGAAATCCGCCATAGGTGACGGAAAGATAGGCGAAAGCCAGATCGCATCCACCCCCAGCTCGACCAGATAGGCGAGCCGGTTCTCGATCCCGCGCAAATCCCCTATCCCGTCGCCATCGCTGTCCTGAAACGACCAGGGATAGATTTGATAGAGGACGGCCGACTGCCACCAGGGCCGTGCGCTCACCGGAACAGATCCTTGGGCAGTCGGGTCATCCGGCAGGCCAGATCGGCCTCACCGCTGGCCACCAGATAATGATCGCCCATATCGACGATGCCGGTCGAGAAGACGACCGGCGTCGGCAGGTACATCTGGTGCGCGATGGAGGCGGTGAGGCTGGGGTTCGCTTCCAGCAGCGGATGCTCGTCCTCTACGCGCAGGATACGGGTCGGATCGTCCCGGTCGAATAGCGCCCAGAAGCTGCGGTAAATGCCCACCGACTCCCGCCGCTCGACGCCGTGATACAGGGTCAGCCAGCCCCGCTCGGTCAGGATCGGCGGGGTGCCGCCGCCGACCTTCATCGCCGAGGTCGAGGCCTTGCGCGCGCGGATGCCGGGTGCCTCGAGGGGTTTCCAGTGAAGCCCGTCGGGCGATGTCGCGAAATTGATCGACGGACCGCCGACAAAGGGGCTGTCCTCGGGATAGGCGAAATAGACTTCGCCCAGCGGCCGGGTCAGCGCCATGAATCGCCCGTCGACCAGTCCCTCGAAGAACAGCATGTCCTTGTTCTGATGGTCGAGGATGATCCCCGCCAGGCGATAGTCGAGCCCGTTGTCCGAGATGTGGAGCGTCGTCGAATGCCGCTCGGCCGAGACCGAACAGGTGGTCATGTACCAGCGATCGCCGACCCGGCTGATCCGTGCATCCTCCACCCCATAATTCTGCCATGAGGCGGCGGGCTCGATCGCCTTGTCGTAATGCACCGCCAGGACGGTCCTACCGTCGGGGGAAAGCTCGACCGGCAACAGCCAGGACAGCGAGGTCAGCGCCAATATGCGATGGGCCGAGCCACGGATCGCGAACTGGCGCGGGTCGGTCATGTCGACCCGGTCGACCGGATAGCGGTCGAGCGCATAACCCGCCCCGGTCCAGCGGATCGCGCGGACATGATCGCCATCGACCGGGTTCGACAGCGCTTCCGCCACCCGGACCATCAGCAGCAGATTGCCATTGGCCAGCCGGGTCATGCCCGGATTGAAGGCGCCCAGGACATAGGTCGGCTCGGCGATGCCCCGGCGCAGCGGCGACCGGGACAGGTCGACATCGTCGGGGCGAAAGATCAGCAGGTCGTCGGACATGTGCCGCCAACGCCTGCTGTCATCGCCCGTTCCCGCTCATCCGGCGCTGGCGACCTTCAGGAAGACCGACCAGCGGTGCTCGAAGAAGTCGCTGGGGTCCAACCCCGAAAAGGGATCGGGCAATTCGAACTGCATCCGGCGACTGGGGCCGTCGATCATGTCGGCGAGCAGGTTGAACAGCGCGATCGGCGTCTCGTCCGCGCGCAACAGCCCGACCTTTTGCGACGCCTGGATACAGGCGATGATCGGATCGGAAAGGACGCGGTCCCAGGTCGCGAAGCGTCGACGCAGTTCGTCGGAAAACACCGCTTCGGAGGTCAGGAAGGCGAGGAAACGCACCGTGTCGGGTTCGACGCAGAAGAAGAAGAAGCGGCGCGCGGAATTCTTCAGCCGCTCCAGCGGATCGCTGCCCTTGCTGTCTTCGACCATCGCCTGGTTGAGGCGATCCAGATCGCGCGACACCACCGCGTCGAGCAGCGCCATCTTGCCCGCATAACGCCGATAGATGGTGTGCTTGCTGACGCCGACGGAAAGGGCGATTTCCTCCATCGAGGTGCCCTCGATCCCGCGACGGCAAAACGCCTCGCGCGCGCCCGACATGATGATATCGTCGATCTGCTGTGCCTGCTCCCGGGTCGGGCGGCCAGCAGTCCTTTTCGTAATGGCCATGATCCCCCTTCTGCGGCCTTATCCCTGCGCCGTCAAATTCAACTGCACCGCGTCGTGTCGTTTATGCAAAATGCGTGATCCAGGGGAATTGCAGGACTTGAACGTCATGGGGTTCGGGGAGTTTCACGGCCGGTCCAAATTTTCCCCTTTCGGATCGTCGCGGCTGGTGGCTTTGGCATGCGGACAGGGGGATCGCCGGCCCACCCCTTTGCTTTGCGACCCGGAGCGCCTAACCGGCCTGTCATGGAACAGGAGCAGGGCATGACGGGCTGGACGATCGGGATCATCGGCGGATCGGGTCTGTATGCGATCGATGCGCTGGAGGATGTCGAGCCGCTGGTGGTCGACACGCCCTGGGGCGCGCCGTCGGACACGCTGGTGCGCGGGCGGATCGGCGCGGTGCGGTTCGTCTTCCTGCCCCGCCATGGCCGGGGGCATCGCCTCTCGCCGACCGAGGTCAATGCGCGCGCCAATATCCATGCCCTGAAGCTGGCGGGCTGCACCGACATCCTCGCCCTCTCGGCGATCGGGTCGCTGCGCGAGGAGCTGGCGCCGGGCCGTTTCGTCGCGGTCGACCAGTTCATCGACCGGACGGTGCACCGCGACACCAGCTTCTTCGGGGCTGGCCTTGTCGCGCATGTCTCGATGGCGGATCCCGTATGTCCGCGCCTGTCGGCGCTGGCGGCACAGGCCGGGGAGCGCGCCGGAGCGGCAGTGACGCATGGCGGGACCTATCTGGCGATGGAGGGCCCCCAATTCTCGACCCGTGCCGAAAGCCTGCTCTATCGCCAATGGGGCGCCGACGTCATCGGCATGACCGCCATGCCCGAGGCCAAGCTCGCGCGTGAGGCCGAACTGCCCTATGCGCTGATCGGCATGGTCACCGATTATGACTGCTGGCGCGAGGACGAGGCGCATGTCGAGGTCGACGCGGTGCTGGCGCAACTGGCCCGGAATGCGGCGACCGCGCGGGGGCTGGTGACGGAGCTGGCGGCCTTGCTGCCTGCGGAGCGGACCGCGTCGCCGATCGATACGGTGCTCGACCAGGCGCTGATCACCCATGGTTCGCATATCGATCGGGCCAAGGCCGACAGCCTCGGCCCGATCGTGTCGCGCGTCCTGGCCGCGCGCGGTTGAGGATCAGTCCTCGACGATCTGGCTGTGGTTGCGGGTGTCGCGCATCCGCAGATAGACGATCAGCGAGACGCCGATCATCGCGGTGACATACCAGTAGAAGCCCTGTTCGAACCCGGCCTTCTTGAACAGCAGCGCGACCGACTCGGCCGTGCCGCCGAAGATGGTGTTGGCCAGCGCATAGGGCAAAGCGACCCCCAGCGCGCGGATATGCGCCGGGAACAGCTCGGCCTTCACCACCGCGTTGATGGAGGTATAGCCGGTCACGATGATCAGCGCGACCATCACCAGCCCGCCCGCCACCATCGGATCGCGCGTCGTCGCCAGCGTCGAGAAGATGGGATAGGTGAACAGCACGCCCGCGATGCCGAACGCGACCATCAGCGGCTTGCGCCCGATCCGGTCGGACAGCCCGCCCGCCACCGGCTGGAGCAGCATGAAGACGAACAGCGTGACGGCGTTGATCTGGCTGGCGACCTCGCGGCTGAAGCCGCTGGTGTTGACCAGGAACTTCTGCATGTAGATCGAATAGGCATAGAAGGCGAGGGTGCCGCCCGCCGTCAGCAGCATCACGGTCAGCGTCTCGCGCGGGTGCTTGGTGAACAGCTGGATCAGGCCCGATTGCGGCGCACCGTCCTTCTTGACGTTCTCGAAGCTCTTCGTCTCGGCCAGCCCGCGCCGGATATAGAAGACGACGACCGCCAGCACCGCGCCCAGCGCGAACGGGACGCGCCAGCCCCATTCGTCCAGTGCCGCCTCCGAAAGCGTCGCCTGGAGGATCAGCAGGACGCAGATGGCGAGCAGCTGGCCCGAGATCAGCGTGACATATTGGAAGGACGAGAAGAATCCGCGCCGGTCCTTGCCCGCCATCTCGGTCAGATAGGTCGCGCTGGCGCCATATTCGCCGCCGACCGACAGGCCCTGCATCAGCCGCGCCAGCACGAGAAGCGCCGGGGCGGCGATCCCGATCGTCGCATAGCCGGGCGTCACCGCGATGATGAGCGACCCCAGGCACATCAGCGTGACCGAGAGGCTGAGCCCGGCCTTGCGCCCCTTGCGATCGGCATAGATGCCCATCACCCATGCCCCGATCGGCCGCATGATGAAACCGACCGCGAAGACCGCCGCCGCGCTCAGCAGCTGCGCGGTGCGGTCTTCGGACGGAAAGAAGTGCGGCGCGAAATACAGGGTGAAGGCGGAGTAGACATACCAGTCGAACCATTCGACGAGATTGCCGGTCGAGCCGCCGATAATGGCCTTCAGCCGCTCGCGCCCGGGGTCGGCGATACTGGTGGTCATGTCATACTCCCTTTGGTTGCATCTTGCCCGCGAACGATCCTCAGAAGCGGAAGCTGAGCCAGCCGGCCCAGAAATCCGAACTCTTGAGGTTGGCGCGTTGCATCACCGTGTCCGCCTTGAAATGTTCGTACCGCCCGGTGAACGAAAAGCGCGGCGTGATGGTCCAGACGGCCTGAAGGCGGGCGACCTCGCCGATCTTCTTGCCCCGGACATTCTGGGTTCCCGCCCAGGGGGCACCGCTGGCGCGATAGACCGCGTCGAACTCGTCGGGACGCCAGGCAAAGCCATATTCGGTCGCCAGACGCACGCCCTTGATCGGCGTGAAGGTGAAGTTCGGGGCCGCGTAGAGCAGGTTGGTGGGTGTCAGGAACAGGCCATAGCTGTAATAGATATTGTTGCCGAACAGGCCGTTGGTCGTGTTCAGCTCGCCGGTCCGCTGATAGGAACCGCCGCCCGAGCCATAGTCGAAATGGACGCCGACACGCGGGGCATCGGGCTTCTTGCCCAGGCGATAGGTCTGCGCGATGAACGCCTGCCACGCCGAGATCGGGCGGTTGGCGAAGGTGCCGCGCTGGTTGTTGACCGTCCAGTCGATATTGACCGGCCCGGCATCGCCATAGGCATGCAGGCCCAGGAAATAGCGTTCCTCCAACCCGGTGGTCGGCCCCCAGACGGCACGACGGTTGCGCAGCCGCCAGATGAAGGGATCGAGATAGAGCTTCGATCCGCCGAACAGCTTGGGCGACAGGCGGAAGCCGAAGGTCGCGCCGGTGAAGCGCACGTCCGGGTTGGTCTTGTCGTCGCTGATGCCCTGGAAGCCGTAGGTGACATAGTTCAGGTCGAACACATCGACCCGCGCATCCTTGCCGCGGGCATAGGCGCGAACGCCGTCCAGCACGAAATACAGCGTGTTGTTGTCGCGGCCTACGGTCAGAAGCTGCGGCCCGTCGTAAAATTCCTGACGGCCCGCGCGCACGCCGACATCCAGGCCCAGCGCCTTGCCCTTCACCTCGGCGAACAGCTGCTGCACCGCCAGCTTGTTGCGCAGGTTGCCGCCCGGTGTGCCGAGGTTGATGCCCTGCAGCTCGGCGCGGCCCAGTTCGCCGAAGACGCGGAAATGGTCGCCCAGATGGACGTCCGCGCCACCGATGATGCGCGCAATGTCCTGCCGCTGCTGCTCGACCTCGCGCAGATTGGGATTGGTCGTGATGTTGACCCGCGTGCGCAGCTCGCCCGAGAAGGTGACATAGGACTTGCCGTCCTCGGTCAGCTTCACGCATTTGAGCGCGTCGATGACATCGTCCCGCTTGGCGGGGTCGCACATCTTGCGCCAGTCCTCGGCCCAGCGCGACTGGTTATACCCGCCGGCGGTGTTGCCGTCCCCCGACGCACTGGCCGGATAGGCGGTGCTGGCGGGACTGGCGGGTTCGGATGCCGCCTTGGGGGTGACGGTCTGCGCCGTCACCGGGGACGCGGCGAGCCCCGCGGTCATTATGGCCGTACCGACAAGCCAACGAAACTTCATGAAATACCCCCCTCAATCAAACCACTCTGCCAAGACGATGGCGGCCTTATCGCACCCAGGTAAACAAATGACCCGGCCGTTGGGAGCGGCCGGGCCTGTACCGGGATCAGGCGATGACGGGCCGGGCGGCGGGATCGGGGAGGACGGGGGTGCCGTTCAGCGCGGCGTCGAGCGCGTCCTTGTCGAGGGCATTCTCCCAGCGGGCGACGACGACCGTGGCGACGGCGTTGCCGATGAAGTTGGTGAGGCTGCGGCATTCCGACATGAAGCGATCGACGCCCAAAATCAGCGCCATGCCCGCGACCGGCACGTCCGGCACGATCGACAGGGTGGCGGCCAGGGTGATGAAGCCCGCGCCGGTGACGCCCGCCGCACCCTTGGAGGAGAGCATCGCGACGAGGAGCAGGGCCAGCTGCTGACCGAGCGACAGGTCCACGCCGCAGGCCTGGGCGATGAACAGCGCCGCCAGCGTCATGTAGATGTTGGTGCCGTCGAGGTTGAACGAATAGCCGGTGGGGACGACGAGGCCGACGACCGACTTTTCGCAACCGGCCTTCTCCATCTTCTGGAGCAGGCTGGGCAGCGCGGCTTCCGAAGACGAGGTGCCCAGAACCAGCAGCAGCTCGGCCTTCAGATAGCGGATCAGCTTCAGGACCGAGAAGCCGTTGGCGCGGGCGATGGTGCCGAGCACGACGACGACGAACAGGATCGAGGTGAGGTAGAAGGTCGCGACCAGTGCGCCGAGATTGACGAGGCTGCCGACGCCGTACTTGCCGATGGTGAAAGCGATGGCGCCGAAGGCCCCGATCGGCGCGGCGCGCATCAGGATGCCGACCAGACGGAAGATGACGACGCTGATCCGCTCCAGGCTGGTCAGCAGCGGACGGGCGGGCTCGCCGACCAGCGCCATGGCCACGCCAAACAGGATGGCGACCATCAGCACCTGCAGGATATTGCCCTGGGTGAAGGCGCTGACCAGCGTGTCGGGGATGATGCCCAGCAGGAAGCCGGTAACGGTCGTATCATGCGCCTTGGCGGTATATTCGGCGATCGATCCGGCGTTCAGTGTGGCGGGATCGATGTTCATGCCCGCGCCCGGCTGGACGACATTGGCGACGATCAGACCGACGACCAGCGCGAAGGTCGACACGGTGATGAAGTAGAAAAAGGCCTTGCCAGCGACGCGGCCGACCGAGCCCAGCTCGCGCATGCCCGCGATGCCGGTGACGACGGTCAGGAAGATGACGGGGGCGATGATCATCTTCACCAGCTTGATGAAGGCATCGCCGATCGGCTTCAGCGACTCGCCGAAGGAGGGCCAGAAATGGCCGATGACCGCGCCGAGCGCGATCGCGAAAAGAACCTGGACATAGAGATGGGACCAGATACGCGCCCGGCGGGGCGCCTCTGCCACGGCATAATCCTGAGCGATCATGACTTTAGGACATCCTCTGCAAAAAAGGGCCGGACGCGGTAGGCCGCGCTTCCGAATTGCCGTGAGTGTGCGGGATGCACGTACGCATTACAAATTTTCCGGAAACCTACCTAATATATTGTAAAACAACGATATAAGTCGATGTGGTCGGACACGTAGCGCGAAAATCCGCATGGCGCTTGGCGGTCGGTTGCGATATTTCGCACATATGCCGCCGACATGGTCCGTCATCCGTCTGTATATGCAGCGCTATGCGCTGCCCTTGATCGGCGTGCTGGTCCTGACCATCGCGGCGGCGGCGATCCTGCGGGTCTATGCGCATCGCCAGGCCGTGGCGGAGCTGCGTGCCGAGGCCGTCCGCGTGGCCCGGCAGGAAGAGCGGCTGCTCAACAGCGAGCTGCAGCGCTTTCGCCTGCTTCCGATCGTGCTGGTCGAATATCCCGATGTGGGCGCGGCGTTGCGCAACGGATCGGTTCGCGCGGCCGAGCGGCTGAACGAAAAGCTACGCGGATTGGCGGAGCGGACCGGCGCGCCCGTCATCTATGCGATCGACCGGCGGGGGCGGACCATCTCGGCCTCCAATGCGGGCCGGTCGGACAGTTTCGTCGGGCGGGATTACAGCTTCCGCCCCTATTTCCGGCAGGCGATGCGCACCGGCACCGCCGAATATTTCGCGCTGGGCAATACCAGCCTTCGCCCCGGCCTGTTCCTCGCGCGGCGGATCGGCCCCGCCTCGGCCCCGGACGGCGTCGTGGTGGTGAAGGTCGAATTCGCCCGGATGGTGCAGGCCTGGGCCAGCGACGCGGGCCAGACGCTGCTGCTCGACGAGCATGGCGTGGTGGTCGTCACGACCGATCCGCGCGCGGTCTTCACCCTGACCCGCCCGCTGACCGCCGCGGCGCGGGCGGCGATCCGCCAGAGCCAGCAATTCGGCGACATCCTGCTGCGTCCCGGCCCCTTTCGCATCACCGGGGGGGACGCGACGGACCGCGACGGCGCGCGCTATGTCGCCGGGACCACGGCGGCGCCCTTGCCACGCTGGCGGCTCGTCCATGTCCTGCCGTCGCGCCCGGCGCTCAAGGAGGCGGATGGCTGGGTCCGTTCGGCGACCGCGCTGATCGCGGTCGGGCTGATCGGTCTGACGCTGCTGGCGATCTGGCGCCGGACCCGCGCCGAACGCGCCGCACTGGCGCGCGAGGCGCTGGAGCAGGAGGTCGCCCGCCGCACCGCCGAGCTTCGCGCGACCAACGACCAGCTGACCGTCGAAATCTCCGAGCGCATCCGGGCGGACCAGCGGTTCCGCGCCGCGCGCGAGGAACTGGCCCAGGCCAATCGGCTGGGCTCGTTGGGATCGATCACGGCGGGCGTCGCGCATGAGATCAACCAGCCCGTAGCGGCGATCCGCACCCTGGCCGACAATGCCCGCACCTTCCTGACCCGCGACAGGCCCGATCGGGCGGCGACCAACCTGGCGACCATCGTCGAGCTGACCGAGCGGATCGGGTCGATCGTCCAGGAGATGCGCCGTTTCGTCCGGCGGGGCACGCATGGCATCGGTGCGGTATCGCTAAACGAAGTGCTCGACGGCACCATGTTGTTGATCGGCGACCGTTTCCGCACCGCCGGGGTCGCATTGGAGCGCCCCGGCGGCGGCGCGCTGCCACGGGTGGTGGCGGGGCGGGTCCGGTTGGAGCAGGTGCTGGTCAATCTGCTCCAGAACGCGCTCGACGCCGTGGCGGACCGCCCGGCCCCGCGCGTGCGGCTGACCGTAACCGAGCAGCCGGACGGGGTGGACCTGACCGTCGAGGATAACGGGCCGGGCCTGGACCCCGCCATCGCCACCGAGATTTTCACCCCCTTCGTCACCGGCAAGCCCGACGGGCTCGGCTTGGGACTGGGGATCGCAAGGGATATCATGACGGAGTTTGGCGGCATGCTGGAGGTCATCCCCTCGACACTGGGCGGTGCGGGTTTCCGCATCCGGATGCGCCGGGCATGAGCGATATGCTGCGCGTCCTGCTGGTCGATGACGACACGGTGCTGCGCCAGGCGCTGGCCCAATCGTTCGAGCTGGCGGGGATCGATGTCGAGCCGCATGGCGACCCGCTGGCGGCACTCGCCCGGATCGACGCCGATTTTCCGGGGATGGTCGTCTCCGACATCCGGATGCCGGGGATCGACGGGATCGAACTGGCCCGGCGGGTCGCGGCGATCGACAGCGAGATTCCCGTGATCCTGATGACCGGGCATGGCGACGTGCCAATGGCGGTCGCCGCGCTGAAACAGGGGGTGTTCGATTTCGTCGCCAAGCCCTTTGCCGCGGATCACCTGATCGCCAGCGCCGAACGCGCGCTGGAGATGCGGCGGCTGGTGCTGGACAACCGGCGGCTGCGGCTGGCGGTGGAGGAGGCGCAGGGGGCCTATCCGCTGATCGGCGAAACCCCGGTGATGATGCGACTGCGCGACACCGTGCGGCAGGTGGCGCAGGCCGATGTCGATGTGCTGATCGAGGGGGAGACGGGGACCGGCAAGGAACTGGTTGCGCTCTTGCTCCACCGCTGGAGCGGGCGGCGGACGCGCCCCTTCGTCGCGGTCGATTGCGCGGCCTTGCCCGAGGCGATCGCCGAGGACGAGCTGTTCGGCCAGGCGCATGGCCGGACGCCGGGGCGGATCGCGGCGGCGCATCGCGGCACGCTGTTCCTCGACGAGGTGGACAGCATGGCACCCGCCCTGCAGGGCCGGATGCTGCGCGTGGTCGAGGAGCGCGAAGTGCGCGCCATCGGTGCCGAGGACCCGCAGATCCTCGACCTGCGGATCGTGGCCGCCGCCAAGTCCGACCTGGCGCGGGCGGTGGACGAGGGGCGGTTCCGCGCCGACCTTCTCTATCGGCTCGACGCGGTGCGGTTGCGGGTGCCGCCGCTGCGGGAACGGCGGGCCGATGTGCCGCTGCTCTTCGCCCATTTCCTGCGCGAGGCGGCCGAGCGCTTCGGCCGCCCGGTGCCGATGATCGACGGCGCGATCCAGGCCCGGCTGTTGTCGCACGACTGGCCGGGCAATGTCCGCGAGGTGCGCAACTACGCCAATCGCGTCGCGCTAGGCCTGTCGGGCGAGGGGCAGGCGGAGGGCGATCCGCTGCCGCTGCCCGAACGGGTGGAGCGGTTCGAGGGGGCGACGATCCGCGCGGTGCTGGAGGAAGCGGCGGGGGATGTCCGCGCCGCGCTCGCCATCCTGGGCATTCCGCGCAAGACCTTCTACGACAAGGTCGCGCGCCACGGCATCGACCTGAACGCCTATCGACCCCAGCGAAGTTAGCGCCATTCCCGCTTGACGCCGAACGGGGGGCGGGGGAGCATGGCCCCGACGCCGGACGCAATCGGCGCAGGGTTAGGAGAATGCCATGGAGGATGCCGCCAGCCGTCTGGCGCGTGACCCGCGCTACATCGCGCTCGTCCGCAAGCGAGGTCGTTTCACCACCATCCTGACGATCATCATGCTGATCGTCTATTTCGGGTTCGTCCTCACCATCGCCTTCGACAAGGCGCTGCTGGCCCGATCGATCTCGGGCGGCGCGACATCCTGGGGCATCCCGGTCGGGTTGGGGGTGATCGCGCTCGCGATCCTGCTGACCGGCCTGTATGTCTGGCGCGCCAATCGCGACTTTGATCCGGTGATCGACGCCCTGCGCGCGGAGGAAAGGGCATGAGGGGGCGGGGGCTATGGCTCGCCGTGCCGCTGGCGCTGCTGCCCCTGTCGGCGGCCCATGCCCATGCGATCGGCCCGGCGGTGCAACAGGCGACCAACTGGACCGCGATCGGTATGTTCGCGGCCTTTGTCGCACTCACGCTGGCGATCACCCGCTGGGCGGCGCGCCGGACGCGGACGGCATCGGACTTCTATACGGCGGGCGGTGGCATCACCGGCTTTCAGAACGGACTGGCGATCGCGGGCGACTTCATGTCGGCGGCGTCGTTCCTGGGCATCTCGGCGCAGATTTATGCCGACGGCTATGACGGGCTGATCTATTCGATTGGTTTTCTGGTCGGCTGGCCGATCCTGCTGTTCCTGATGGCCGAGCGGCTGCGCAATCTGGGGCGGTTCACCTTTGCCGATGTGGCGTCGTTCCGCTTTGCCCAGACCCCGGTGCGGATGGTCGCGGCCTGTTCGACCCTGCTGGTCGTGCTGTTCTATCTGATCGCGCAGATGGTGGGGGCGGGGCAGCTGATCCGGCTGCTCTTCGGCCTGCCTTACGGCTATGCCGTCGTGATCGTCGGCGTGCTGATGACCTTCTACGTCCTGTTTGGCGGGATGACCGCGACGACCTGGGTCCAGATCGTCAAGGCGATGATGCTGCTCGGCGCGGCCAGCTTCATGGCGATCGCGGTGCTGGCGCGGTTCGGCTTCAGCCCGGAGGCGCTGTTCGCGCGCGCGGTCGAGGTCAAGACGGCGCTCGCCGCGCTGGCCGGGGCGGGGCCTGACGAGGCGGTGACGAAGGGCCGGGCGATCATGGGGCCGGGCGGGTTCATCAAGGACCCGATCTCCGCCATCTCGATCGGTGCGGCGCTGATGTTCGGGACCGCGGGCCTGCCCCACATCCTGATGCGCTTCTTCACCGTGCCCGATGCCAAGGCGGCGCGCAGCTCGGTGCTGTGGGCGACGGGGTGGATCGGATACTTCTATATCCTGACCTTCGTCATCGGCTTTGGCGCGATCGTGCTGGTCGCCACCGACCCGGGCTTCCTTGATGCCGATGGCGCGCTTCGCGGCGGCAGCAACATGGCCGCGATCCATCTGGCGCAGGCGGTCGGCGGCAACCTGTTCCTGGGCTTCATCTCGGCGGTGGCGTTCGCGACGATCCTGGCGGTGGTCGCGGGGCTGACCCTGTCGGGCGCCTCGGCGGTCAGCCACGATCTTTACGCGACCGTCGTCAAGAAGGGGCAGGCGGATTCGGCCTCCGAACTGCGCGTGTCGCGCATCACGGTGCTGGTGCTGGCGGTCGTCGCCATCCTGCTGGGCATCCTGTTCGAGAAGCAGAATGTCGCCTTCATGGTCAGCCTGGCCTTCGCGCTGGCGGCATCGGCCAATTTCCCGGTGCTGCTGCTGTCGCTGCTCTGGTCCGGGTGCACGACGCGCGGCGTGGTCGTGGGCGGGGTGGTCGGCCTGTCGACCGCGCTGGTGCTGACCATATTGTCGCCCGCCATCTGGGTGAAGGTGCTGGGCTATGACGCGCCGATCTTCCCTTATGGATCGCCGACCATCTTCTCGATGCCGCTGGCGTTCCTGACCATCTGGCTGGTGTCGATCACCGATCGCAGCGGCCGCGCGGCGGTCGACAAGGCGGGCTATCCGGCCCAGCGCATCCGCTCGGAAACCGGGATCGGCGCGGCGGCGGCGCACGATCACTGATCGAGCCTGTCCCCGCTGTCTTCAAATGGGGCAGCGGGGACGGTTCCGGCGCGGCATGGACCCGTGCCCCAATGGTCAACAAAACGTTAACGTCCATGCCATGAGACGCCGCCTTGTCCTGACCAACGAAGCCGCCCGTCACCCCTTTCGACGGTCGCTGCCGCCCGTGCCGCCCACGCGAAGCCGCCGGGACGACGATCAGGACATTCGCCTGTTCGTGCTCAGCTTCACCGCCTTCTTCATCTGCTTCTACAGCTTCCTGTTCTGAGCGGCCGCCGTTCGCCGGGCGGGATCAGCCCGGCTGGACGCACCCATCGTCGCAGGCGCGGTGGAGCCGGAGCGCCAGCCAGGCGGAAACCAGGCACATGCCCGCCACGACGAACAGCATATTCTCCGGCGTGACGCCCATCGCGCTGATCCCGAAGACCGCCACCGAGCCGATCGTCATCGCAAAGCAGTTCACGATGTTGTTCGCCGCGACGGTACGCGCGGTCTGGTCCTTTTCGACGGTGGTGGTCAGGAAGGCATAGAGCGGGACCACGAACATGCCGCCGGTCGTCGCGATGGCGAGCAAGGTGGCGAGGATGCCGATCGCGCGCGGTTCGGCGAGGAATGCCTGCCAGCTATACAGCCCGCCATCGGGCGCCGGTGTCCAGTTGCGGCACAGGACCGAGAACAGGACGACGAACGCCCCCATCGCGATGACCGAGATCGGCGAATAGCGCGCCGAGATCTCACCCTTCAGCATCGTGTTTATGACCACCGATCCGATCGCCACCCCGACCGAGAAGATCGCGATGGCCAGGCTCGCCACCTCCTTGTCGGCGGTCAGCACATTCTTGACCAGTGGCGGGAAGACGATGATCAGCACCGCGCCGATCGTCCAGAAGAAGCTGATCGCGATGATGGCCAGGAACAGGCGGCGGATATGCAGCGTCGCCGAGATCAGCCGCCAGGATGCGGTGAAGGGGTTGTAGTTCAGCTTGAGCGGCGGCCCTTCGCGCGGGGCGGGGGGCACCTGCCGCCCGGTGAACCAGCCCAGCACCGCCACGACGATCACGCCGCCCGCCGCCGTCTCGACCGGGATCCATCCGGCCGCGACGGTGCCCAGCAGGATCGCGAGATAGGTGCCCGCCTCGACCAGCCCGGTGCCGCCCAGAATATCGTCGGGCTCCAGATGCTGGGGCAGGATGGCGTATTTGATCGGGCCGAAAAAGGTCGAATGGACGCCCAGCGCCAGCACCGTGCCCAGCATCAGCGCCAGCCCGATGGTGCTATGCCCCGATCTGGCGATCAGCAGGCCCGCCGCGCCGACCAGCATGATGCCGATCTCGACCGTCTTGACGATGCGGATGATCCGCGCCTTGTCATGGCTGTCCGCCAGCTGTCCCGACAATGCCGAGAGGAAGACGAAGGGAAGGATCGATGCCCCGGTCGCGGCGGCGTTAAAATAGGATTCCGACGTCGCATCGGTGAAGATCGCATAGGTCGCGAACAGCACCATCGAGGTCTTGAACAGATTGTCGTTGAAGGCGCCGAGAAACTGGGTGGCGAACAGCGGCAGGAACCGACGCCGCTTGAGAAGCCCGAGGGCATTGAGCATAACGAAAAATGGCCCGATCGTGGCAACAGAATGGCAGCAACATAACCATCCGGCGGGCCATCGCCAACCGCTTAAAGCGGTTTGTCATGGGCAGGCTTGTCGTTAGAAGGCCTTATGCTGACGCTGCCCAACCTGTTGACACTCTCGCGAATCCTGGCCGTGCCGCTTCTGGCGGGGCTGTTGTGGCAACCCGAATGGGCGCTGGGCTATGCCATCGCCTTCGCGCTCTACTGCCTGATGGGCATCACCGATTATTTCGACGGCTATCTGGCGCGGGCCAAGGGCACGGTGTCCAAGCTGGGCGTGTTCCTCGACCCCATCGCCGACAAGATCATGGTCGCTTCGGTGATCCTGGTGCTGGTCGCGGTGCAGGTGTTGAGCGGGATCAGCGTCGTCGCGGGCCTCGTCATCCTGTTGCGGGAAATCGCGGTCTCGGGCCTGCGCGAATTCCTGGCGCAGTTGCAGGTGTCGGTGCCGGTGTCGCGGCTCGCCAAGTGGAAGACGACGCTGCAACTGATCGCGCTGGGCGGCTTGATCCTGGGCGGGGCGCTGCCCGGATGGCCCTGGCTCCACGTGGCGGCGCTGGCCGCGCTGTGGGGCGCGGCGGTGCTGACGCTCGTCACCGGCTGGGACTATCTGCGCGTCGGCCTCAAGCATATGGACAGCTGATGCCGCTCACCATTCTCTATTTCGCCTGGGTCCGCGAACGGATCGGCCTGTCCGAAGAGACGGTCACCCCGCCGCCGGAGGTCGCGACCATGGCCGATCTGATCGGCTGGCTGGCGACGCGGGGCGGCGGCTATGCCGAGGCGCTGGCCGAGCCGGAACGGCTGCGCGCGGCGGTGGACCAGAATTTCGTCGGCCTCGATACGGCGATCGGTCGGGCGCGCGAGGTCGCGATCTTCCCGCCGGTGACTGGCGGATGATCCGGATTCTCGTATCGCGCGATCCCATCGACCTGGCGGCCGAGGCGGCGCACGTCGAGCAGGCGGAGGTGGGCGCGGTCGCCACCTTTTGCGGGCTGGTCCGCGCGGACGACGGGGTCGACCGGCTCGAACTCGAACATTATCCCGGCGCGACCGAGGGCGCGCTGGACAGGATCGCCCATCTCGCCAAGGCGCGGTGGTCGTTGCAGGCGGCCACCATCGTCCACCGGGTCGGACCGATGCGGCCCGGCGAGCGGATCGTCTTCGTCGCGGCGGCAGCCCCGCATCGGCGCGATGCGCTGGACGCCTGCGCCTATCTGATCGACCGGCTCAAGACCGATGCGCCGTTCTGGAAACGCGAGACGCGGGGGGCGGACGCCCGCTGGGTCGAGGCGCGCGACAGCGACGGGGCGGCTGCCGCGCGCTGGGACGACATCTGATCGACACAAAAAAGGCGGAGCCGCAGCCCCGCCTTTCCGATCGTCCCCCGAGGGGGGGAGGGATCAGCCGATCTTCGGCACGCTGATGCCGTTGGTCAGATGGACGACGCCGTTGGTCGCCGCCACGTCCGCCTTGTCGACATAGGCCTTCTGGCCGTTAACGTCGGTCAGCATGATGTTGCCGTTAGGCCCCAGCTGCGCGGTCAGCGGCTGTCCGGCGAGCGTCGTCAGCGTCGCGGTGCCGTTGCCGGCGGCGATCTGCTGCTTCAACTGCTCGGCGGTCAGCTTGCCCGAGACGACGTGATATTTGAGGATCGTGGTCAGCGCCGCCTTGTTCGCGGGCTGGCTCAGCGTGTCGAGCGCGCCTGCGGGCATGCGGCTGAACGCCTCGTCGCTGGGGGCGAAGACGGTGAAGGGGCCGGGGCCCGACAGATCGACGGCCAGACCCGCCGTCGTGACCAGCTTGGCCAGCGTGCTGCGGTCGGGCGTGGCGGCGAGGACCTGAACGACGGTGCCGGTCGCGGCCGGGGTGGCCGGAGCAGGCTGGGCCGGAGCCTGGGCGGGGGCCGTGGCCGTCGGCGCGGTCTGGGCCGTCTGGGCGGTGGCGGCGGTGCCCGCGGCGACCATCGCGGTGGCTGACATCAGGATGGCAAAGGTCTTCGTCATGAAAGCATATTCCCGTCTATGGGCGGCGGAGCACACATAGGGGCCCACGCCGCGTGGAAGGGCAGGACATCCGAACCGGTTGCGAAACGGACGCCCCGTCGAGGGTAACGCACTTAATCCAGTTTTGGCACCAATACACCGTTCACGATGTGGATCATGCCGTTGGCCTGACGCATGTCGCCCGCCTCGATATAGCTCTTGTTACCGCCGCCATCGGTCAGGGTGATGACCGACTGGGTCATGCTGAGGGTCAGCGGTTCGCCCTGTGCCGTCATCAGCGTGGCGGTCCCGCCGCCCGCCGCGATACGCCGTTGCAGCTCGGTCACCGTCACCACCCCCGGCACCAGGTGATAGCGCAGCACGCGGACCAGCGAGGCCTGGTTGGCGGGCTGGAGCAGCTGCGCCTCGACACCGGGGGCGAGCCGCCCGAACGCCGCATTGGTCGGCGCGAACAGCGTGAAGGGGCCGGGGCCCGCCAGCGTGGTCGAGAGCGAGGCCGCGCGGATCGCCGCGACCAGCGACGAGAGCGAAGGGGTCGCGGCCGCATTGTCCAGGATGGTGCGGGTCGGCGCCATCGGCCGGTCGGCGACGAAGGGGGCCTCCTGCGCGGGCGCCGTGACCGCCGTGGCGGAGGGGGCGGCGGGCGCCTCTCGCTCGTCCCGTCCCCGCCCGCAGGCGCCCAGCATCACCAGAGCCGCCATCGGCAGGGCCGCCAGCATGCGCTTCGCTGGATGGGTCATGGGCCAAAACTCCTTT
Source organism: Sphingomonas sp. NCPPB 2930 (assembly GCF_042867205.1). Lineage (NCBI taxonomy): Bacteria > Pseudomonadati > Pseudomonadota > Alphaproteobacteria > Sphingomonadales > Sphingomonadaceae > Sphingomonas > Sphingomonas sp. NCPPB 2930. Next base: position 111,186 of record NZ_JBHZQU010000004.1, read on the forward strand.
GCAAATCGATGGGTGTCGATGAACGCGATCGATCAGGCCGCTTCCGCCAGCACCTGGGCGAGCAGCCGGAAATCCTTCTCGCGCGGGCTCGCCCGGCGCCAGACCAGCGCGATCTTGCGCACGGCATTGTCGGCGTCGAGCGGCCGCGCGGTGATGTTGGTATTGTCGAGGATACCCGACCGCAGCGCCATTTCGGGCAGCATCGTCATGCCCAGCCCATTGTCCACCATCTGAACGATGGTGTGGAGCGAGGTGCCCAGCATCGTCGCCTCGGCCCGCAGCTCGGGGCGATTGCACGCCGCGAGCGCATGGTCCTTGAGACAATGCCCGTCCTCGAGCAGCAGCAGCCGATTCTCGTCGATCGCCGACGCCGGGAAGGCGGGCGGGGGGCTGTGATCCTCGTCGGTCGGGAAGGCGACGAACAGCCGGTCGTCGAACAGCGGCTCGGCGGTCACCTCGCCACAGGCGAAGGGCAGGGCGAGCAGCACGCAGTCGGTGCGGCCATTGTGCAGCCGCTCGCAGGCGGGGCCGCTGGGCTCCTCGCGCAGGAACAGCTTCAGGTCGGGAAAGTCGCGGCGGAGTCTGGGCAGGATGCGCGGCAGCATGAAGGGCGCGATGGTCGGGATGACCGACATGCGCATCTCGCCCGACAGTGGACGCCCGGCGGCGCGCGCCATGTCGCCCAGCTCGTCCGCCTCGCGCAGCACCCGGCGCGCCTTGTCGGCAATCCGTTCGCCCAGCGGGGTGAAGCGCACCACGCGCCGGGTCCGCTCGACCAACGTCACGCCGATCAGCGTTTCCAGCTCGCGCAGGCCTGCCGACAGGGTCGATTGGGTCACGAAGCAGGCGTCGGCGGCCCGGCCGAAATGGCCATGGTCCTGCAAGGCCACGAGATATTGAAGCTGTTTCAGGGTCGGTAGATAGGTCGCGGCCATTGATCGTCTCAGTCGATTGCCATGTGACAAATAGCTTGTTGGATCAAAGGCGCCAGTCCCCATATCCGTCGGTACAACGAATACAGGCGGTCGAACCGCCGATCGTGCGAGAGGATGGCTGGAGCCGAATTTCTAGAGAAGGAGGCACATTGCCATGTTGACCGTTGGAGACAAGCTCCCCGCATTCACCGTTCCCGTCCAGCAGGGCACCAGCGCGCTGCCCGCCGGCGAGACGATCAGCGACACGTCGTACGAGGGCAAGTGGAAGGTCCTGTTCTACTGGCCTAAGGACTTCACCTTCGTCTGCCCGACCGAGATCGTCGGCTATTCCGAGCTGAAGGGCGATTTCGAGGATCGCGACGCCGTACTGATCGGCGCGTCGACCGACACCGCGCACGTCCACCTGGCATGGCGCAAGTCGGACCCGGATCTGGCTGCGGCCGATTTCCCCTGGATCGCGGACAATGGCCGCGTCCTGGCCGACGCGCTGGGCATCGTCGACAAGAATGAGCATGTCGCCTACCGCGCGACCTTCATCATCGACCCCGACAATGTCATCCAGCACGTCACGATCAACGGCCTGAACGTCGGCCGCAACCCGGCCGAGACGCTGCGTGTTCTCGACGCGCTGCAGACCGACGAGCTGTGCCCGTGCAACTGGAACAAGGGCGACGACGTCCTCCAGCTCGCGGCCGAGTAATCTTCGCGTCGGGGGGCGGCATCGTCCCCCGGCCCATCTTTCAGGCGCCCCGGCGAGGGTCGTCGGTCCCATGCGATCGACGGCCCGGACTGGGGCGTCGCATATCTGGAGCATTCCATCCATGTCGCTCAAGGAATTTGCCGGGCAGCTGCCCGATTTCGCCAAGGACATCCGCCTGAACGTCGGCTCGCTGATCAACGAGCCAGTGCTGAACGACCAGCGCAAATACGGCCTGCTGCTCGCCTGTGCGCATGGCTCGGGCCACAAGCCGCTGGTCGAGGCGGCGGAAGCCGAATGCGCCCCCAAGCTGTCGGCCGAGGCGGCCAATGCGGCGCGCGCGGCCGCCGCGGTGATGGCGATGAACAATGTCTATTACCGCTTCACGCACCTGGCCGGGAACCAGGAATATCGCAACATGCCCGCCAAGCTGCGCATGAACGTGATCGGCGCGCCCGGCATCGACAAGATCGATTTCGAGCTGTTCAGCCTCGCCGTGTCGGCGATGAACGGCTGCGGCATGTGCATCGACGCACATGAGGCGGTGCTGAAGAAGGCGGGCGTCACGGCGGAGGTCATCCAGACCTCGGTCCGTATCGCGGCGGTGATGCAGGCGGTGGCGACCGTCCACGCGGCGATCGCGTAACCGGTCGAGGGGCGCGCCGGCATTGGCCGGGCGCCCCATCGCTCTTGCAGGTCAGCCCTTCATGGCCTGGTAGAAACCCCAAAGGCTGGTCAGGGTCAGGATGACGCCGACCAGCGTCAGCAAGACCCGCGCGGGCACGCGCTTGGCCAGCATCGCACCGAACGGCGCGGCGCAGATACCGCCGATCAGCAGCCCGACCGTCGCCATGGTGAACGCCTCCCAACCCAGCTGGGTGATGAAGGTCGCCGAGATCGTCGCGGTCAGGAAGAACTCGGCGGTGTTGACCGTCCCGATCGTCGTCCGCGGGGCCGCGCCCTGGGCCAGCAGGTTGGAGGTCACGACCGGCCCCCATCCGCCGCCGCCCGCCGCATCGAGAAACCCGCCGAGAAAGCCCAGCGGCTCGACCACCTTCGGCTCGCGGCTATGCGCCTTGTGCCGCCAGGCACGGATCAGGAGATAGACGCCGATCGCGGTCAGATAGGCGAGGATGAACGGCTTCACCACCGCCGCATCGATATTGGACAGGACATAGGCGCCCAGCGCGCCGCCGATGACGCCCGGAATCATCAGCCGAAGGAACAGCCGCCAGTTGACGTTGCGATGCACCGCATGGCTGATCCCCGATACGGCGGTCGTGAAGGTTTCCACGCTGTGAACCCCCGCCGACGCGGCTGCCGGGGGCACGCCCAAGCTGATCAGCAGGGTATTGGAAATCACCCCGAACGCCATGCCCAAAGCGCCGTCGACCACTTGGGCGGCAAAGCCGACGCCGATAAAGGGCAGGATATGGATCCATTCGCTACTGGTCGGGTCCATCATCTCTCCTTACCCTGTGACGCCCGGCCCATGCCGTGCCCGAAGCGTGGCTGCAACAAAGATAGACTTTGTCGCGTCCGCCAAGGTTCCACGCCTATCTGGAATTCAGGAAAAGCCGTGCTTAAATGCCGGTATCGCATCTGGGGACATGCTCATGCCGAGCCGATTGGCCGCTTATCTCGATTCGATCCGGGCTCGTGACCCCGCTCCGCACTCGCGTGCCGAGATCCTGCTCTATCCGGGCGTCTGGGCCCTGGCGGGGCACCGCGTGGCGCATCGGCTCTACCGGTCGCGCGCCTTCTTTCTCGCGCGGCTGGTCAATCATTTCACCCGCTTCCTGACCGCGATCGACATCCATCCGGGTGCGAAGATCGGGCGGAATTTCTTCATCGACCATGGCTTCGTCGTGATCGGCGAGACGGCGGAGATCGGCGACGACGTCACCATCTATCAATGCGTGACGCTGGGCGGGACCAGCCCCGACAATGGCGTGGCGGGCAAGCGGCATCCGACGCTGATGGACGGTTCGATCGTCGGATCGGGCGCGCAGGTGCTCGGCCCGATCACGATCGGCCCGCGTGCGCGGGTCGGGGCCAATGCGGTCGTCACGCGTGACGTGCCCGGAGGCGCAGTGATGGTCGGCATTCCGGCAAGGCCGACGATGGTCGAGGGCGGCGCGGCGCCCGAGAAGCGCTTCGTCCCCTATGGTACGCCCTGTTCGGAGGTGTTCGACCCCCAGACCCAGAAGATCGAGATGCTGCGGTGCGAGCTGGACACGCTGCGGCGACAGCTCGACACGCTGCTGGCCGAACAGAATATCGAGCGCGACCGCGCCTGATGGGGATCGTCCCGTTTCCGAAGGCACCGGGGCAGGTGGGGTTCGAGCGTGCCGAGCTGAACCGCATCCTCGACCTGTATGGCCGGATGGTCGCGGCGGGACACTGGCGCGACTATGCGATGGATCTGGGGCGCGACGCCGCGATCTTCTCGGCCTTTCGCCGTACCGCCGAGCGGCCCGAATACCGGATCGAGAAGCGCCCGGCGCTGCGCAACCGCCAGGGCATGTGGGCGCTGATCGGCGAGGCCGGGGCGGTGCTGAAGCGCGGGCATGAGCTGGGGCCGGTGCTGGCGCCGGTCGAGCGCCGCCTGATGAAGCTGGTCGAGGAATAGCCGCTCCGACAGCAAAACGCCGACCCTCGCGAGAGGATCGGCGCTTCGTCGGAGCAATCGGGGCAGGCGATCACTTGCCGCCGCGCTGGCGACACTGGTCGAACTGGCCCTTCTTGCAGATCGGATAGCTCTTCAGCGCGGCCGGGGCCGGATAGGCCTGTTCGGGGCTCGGCGCCTGTTTGAAGATGACCGGCACGCCGGGGGCGGGGGGCGACGCCATCGGCGGCTGCGCGGGCTGATAGCCGCCCGGCGTCTCCGTCCCGGCCGAGGCACTGGCCTGCATCGAGGCGTCGGCCGACGCGGTGGTGCCGGTCTGTCCGGTGCTGGCACCGGCCTGGGCCGTGGCGTCCGCCTGGGTGGTCGTCTGGGCGAGGGCGGGGGCTGCCATCAGCGTGGCGGCCGCCAGAATTACGAGCTTCATGCGAATCTCCTGTTCAGAAGCGCAAGTGCGTTAGCGCGGTGGATTGAACGCCCCACCCGCGACTTGGCTCCATCGTTTCGCACCCGGCCCAATTCTGACGGCCCGTTCACGTTCAGCCCCCGGCGTCGAGCGAATAGCCCGCCGAGCGCACAGTGCGGATGATATCGGGCCGGTCGCCGACATTGATCGCCTTGCGCAGACGGCGGATATGGACGTCGACGGTCCGGCTCTCGATATCCGAATCATGGCCCCATACCGCGTCGAGCAGCCGCTCGCGCGAGAAGACCCAGCCTGGGTGCTCCAGGAAGTGCTTCAGGAGGCGGAACTCGGTCGGCCCGAGCGAGACGACCTCGCCCGCGCGGCGGACCTTGTGGCCGACCGTGTCCATCTCGATATCGGCATAGGTCAGCGCCTCGCCCGCCAGCGCCGGGCGCACGCGGCGCAGCACCGCGCCGACCCGCGCGACCAGTTCGCGCGGGGAAAAGGGCTTGGTGACATAATCGTCCGCGCCCGTCTCCAGCCCGCGCACCCGGTCCTCTTCCTCGCCGCGCGCGGTCAGCATGATGATCGGCACGTTCGCGGTCTCGGGCGAACGGCGCAGGCGGCGGCAGACCTCGATCCCCGAAATCCCCTCGACCATCCAGTCGAGCAGGACGATGTCGGGCGTGCTCTCGCGCGCCAGCAACAGCGCCTCCTCGCCGTCGGGCGTGTGGGCGACCTCGAAATCCTCGCGCTTGAAATGGAAGACGAGCAGTTCCGCCAGCGCGGCATCGTCTTCGACCAGCAACATCTTTACCCGTGCCATGGTGCCTGTTCCCTCAAGAAGGCCAAGTACCGCCGCGATCCCGCTCACCCATCTGGGTACCGGTGGCGGCGAAATAGACCATCTCCGCGACGTTCGTCGCATGGTCGCCGATGCGTTCGAGATTCTTGGCGATGAACAGCAGGTGCGCGACCTGTCCGATCGTCTTGGGATTCTCGACCATATGGGTGACGAGCGTGCGGAAGATGGAATCGTAGAAATCGTCGAGTGCGTTGTCGCTGTCGCGGACCCGGACCGCCGCCTCGGCATCGCGCGCGGCAAAGGCGTCGAGCACGTCATGCACCATCGCCGAGGCGATCTTGGCCATGGCGGGCAGGATGGAGACGGGCTCGATCCGGTCCTCGCTCTCGATCATCGGCACGCGCTTGGCGATGTTCTTGGCATAGTCGCCGATCCGCTCGACGACGCTGGCGATCTTCAGCGCGGCGACGACCTCGCGCAGGTCGTTGGCCATCGGCGCGCGCAGCGCGATGGTGCGCACGGCCAGCCGCTCGACCTCCGCCTCGATCAGGTCGATCGCCTTGTCGTCCTCGCGAACCTTTCGCGCCAGTTCCAGGTCGGAGCGTTGCAGCGCGCGGATCGCATTGGCGATCGCTTCCTCGGCCAATCCGCCCATCTGGCTGATCAGTCCGCGCAAGCGGCCGATATCGTTGTCGAATGCCTTTACGGTGTGGTCCATGATCCTCGTCCTCAGCCGTAACGGCCGGTAATATAGTCCTTCGTCCGCTCTTCCTTCGGGTTCGTGAAGATGTCGGACGTCTTCCCGTACTCGACGAGCGTGCCGAGATGGAAAAAGGCGGTGCGCTGCGACACGCGGGCCGCTTGTTGCATATTGTGGGTGACGATCGCGATGGCGTAGCGGCCGCGCAGGTCGTGGATCAGTTCCTCGATCCGCGCGGTCGCGATCGGGTCGAGCGCGCTGCACGGCTCGTCCATCAGGATCACCTCGGGGTCGACCGCGATGGCGCGTGCGATGCACAGACGCTGCTGCTGCCCGCCCGACAGCGCGGTGCCGCTTTCCGACAGCCGGTCCTTCACCTCGTTCCACAGCCCGGCACGGGTCAGCGAGCGCTCGACGATCATATCGAGTTCGCCGCGCGACGCGGCCAGCCCATGGATGCGCGGACCATAGGCGACATTCTCGTAGATCGACTTGGGGAAGGGGTTGGGCTTCTGGAACACCATGCCGACGCGAGCGCGCAACTGCACTACGTCCATCTCGGGCGCATAGATGTCCTGCCCGTCCAGCCGCACGTCCCCCGACACCCGCGCCGAGGGGATGGTGTCGTTCATCCGGTTGAGCGTGCGCAGGAAGGTCGACTTGCCGCAGCCCGACGGGCCGATAAAGGCGATGACGTGATCCCGTTCGACATTGATCGAAATGTCGTGGATCGCCTGCTTGGCGCCGTAGGACACGCTGACGTTGCGCGCGGTTATCTTGGGAATGCTCACCAGCGTGTCTCGAACCGATTGCGGAGGTAAATGGCCAGCCCGTTCATCGCGAGCAGGAAGACGAGCAGGACGATGATCGCGGCGGAGGTCTTTTCGATGAAGCCGCGATCGACCTGATCGGACCACAGGAAGATCTGCACCGGCAGCACCGTCGCCGGATCGGTCAGCCCCTGCGGCGGCGCGGCGATGAAGGCGCGCATGCCGATCATCAGCAGCGGCGCGGTCTCGCCCAGCGCGCGGGCCATGCCGATGATCGTGCCGGTCAGGATGCCGGGCAGCGCGAGCGGCAGGACATGGTGGAAGATCACCTGAACCCGCGAGGCGCCGATCGCCAGCGCCGCGTCGCGTATCGAAGGCGGCACCGCCTTGATCGCGTTGCGCCCGGCAATCACGATGACCGGCATCGTCATCAGCGCCAGCGTCAGCCCGCCGACGAGCGGAGCCGAACGCGGCAGGCCGAAGGTGCCCAGGAACACCGCCAGCCCCAGCAAGCCGAAGATGATCGACGGGACCGCCGCGAGATTGTTGATCGACACCTCGATCAGGTCGGTCCAGCGGTTCTTCGGCGCATATTCCTCCAGATAGAGCGCGGCGAGCACCCCGATCGGGAAGGCGAGCGCCAGCGTGACCAGCATGGTCAGCAGCGATCCCTTGGCCGCGCCCCAGATGCCGACGCGGGTCGGATCGGTCGCATCGGCATCGGTCAGGAAGGTCAGGTTCCACCCGGTCGACAGGACGCCGCGGGCCTTGAGCCGCGCGACCACCGCCTCGGCCTCGGGCGTGCCTTCGCCCTTGGCCGCGACGTCATAGGCGCTGGCGACGGGCAGCGAGAAGCGCGTGGTGCCGCGCAACAGGGCCGGGTCCGCCTTGACCGCATCGCGCACCACGATCCACGCACCCGGCGACAACAGGTCGGTGCCGTCGGCGCCGAAGGCCAGGGTCGCTGCGCCGTCGACCGCATGCTCCAGCCCCGCGCCCGCCAGCGCGAGGTCGGCACCGCGTCCCTTCAGTCGCGCGGGCTCGACCGGTAGTTCGGCGGCGGCCAGGTCGACGGGCAGGGTGACGCGCGTCTGGGTAAAGCCGCCAATCCCCTGCGCCACCATGGTGATCAGCAGAAAGGCCAGGAACGCCGCCGACAGGGCGACCGCCGCCATGCCGATCAACCGGAACCGCCGCTCCGCCGCATAGCGACGGCGCAGGCGGCGCGTCATGGCGGGGCTGTTCCAGATGGTGGGGGCGTCGTCCGCCGGGGAAGGGGGCGGGCTATTCATAGGTTTCCCGGTAACGCTTCACCACGCTCAGCGCGATGATGTTGAGCAGCAGCGTGATGACGAACAGCGTCAGCCCCAGCGCGAAGGCCGCGAGCGTCTTGGGGCTGTCGAACTCCGCCTCGCCGGTCAGCAGGTCGACGATCTGGCGGGTGACGGTCGTGGTGCTGGCGAAGGGATTGGCGGTCAGGGTCGCAACCCCGCTTGCCGCCATGACGACGATCATCGTCTCGCCGATCGCGCGGCTGACCGCCAGCAGGACGCCGCCGACCACGCCGGGCAGGGCGGCGGGCAGCATGACGCGGGTGATCGTCTCGGACGGGGTCGCCCCCATCGCCAGGCTGCCGTCGCGCATCGAATCGGGCACGGCCGCCAGGCTGTCGTCGGCCATGGACGAGACGAAGGGGATGATCATCACCCCCATGACCAGCCCGGCGGCCAGCGCGCTTTCCGACGATGCCCATTCGATGCCGATCGACACCGCGAACTGGCGGACGGCGGGCGCGACGATCAGCGCGGCGAAATAGCCATAGACGACGGTCGGGATACCCGCGAGCACCTCCAGCACCGGCTTCATGATCCGGCGCGCGCGCGGCTGGGCATATTGGGTCAGGTAGATGGCGCTCATCAGCCCGAACGGAATGGCCACCGCCATCGCGATCACCGCGCCGATGAAGAACGTTCCCCAGAACAGCGGCACCGCACCCAGCGACGCGCCCGGATCGCGAGGATCGATGACCTGCGGGCTCCAATGCGTGCCGAACAGGAAGTCGGTGATGGGCACCACCGAAAAGAAGCGCCCGGCCTCGTACAGCAGCGAGGCGACGATCCCGGCGGTCGTCAGGATCGCGATGAGCGAGGCGCCGAGCAGCAGCCCCAGCACCACCCGCTCGATCCGCGTCCGCGCCGAAAATTCGGGTCGGACCCGCAGATAGGCATAGGCACCGCCCGCCAGCGCGAGCAGCAGGACGATGGCGGTCGCGATCCAGTCGATGCGCGTCTGGGCGGTTGCGTAAGCGGGGGCCAGGGTGCGCGAAAGCGTATGGAAGGCCCCGTGCGCCTGTCCGGCGGCGAGCGCCCGCGCTTCGGACAGGATCGCCGCCCGCTCGAAGCCCGGCGGCGGCAAGCGTCCGGCGGCGGGCGTGCCCAGCACCATATCGGTGACGAGCGCGGGCGAGGTCGCGGCCCAGACCGCCAGGAAGATCAGCGGCGGCGCGGCGGTCCACAGCGCGACATACCAGCCATGATGATGGGGCAGCGAGCGGACCCGTCCGCCCGTCCGCCGCCGAAAGCCGAGCGCGCGCATCCGCGTGGTCGCCCAGGCGATGACACCCAATCCGACGATCAGGACCAGAAGGATGACGCCGTTCATGACGGCAGGGTCTCCGGATCGAGGGCGGTCTCGTTCGCGATGATCGACCGCGCCCGTGCCTGGACCCCGGCAGGCGCCGCGATCAGCCCGCGCCGGACCAGCGGCCCGCCACGCCCCCAATTGGCGGCATAGAGCGACAGGAACTGGCGCAACCCCGGAATGGCATCGAGATGCGCCTTCTTGACGTAGAGATAGAGCAGCCGCGAACCCGGATAACGGTCGGCGGCGATCGCCTCATAGCTGGGGGCGATGCCGTCGATCGCCACCCCGTTCACCGTGTTGCGGTTTTCCTCGAGATAGGAATAGCCGAACACGCCCAGCGCATCGGGGTTGGATTGCAGCTTCTGGACGATAAGATTGTCGTTCTCGCCTGCATCGATATAGGCGCCGTCGTCGCGGACGCGGGTGCAGAGCAGGCGGTGGGCATCGGGATCGCGATGCGCCAGCGTCGCCGCGCCCGGCTCGACCGCATCGCACCCACGCATCAGGATCAGCTCGGCCAGCGCGTCGCGCGTGCCGCTGGTCGCGGGGGGACCATAGACCTGGATCGGAATGGCGGGCAGGGCGGGATTGACGTCATGCCAGGTCCGCGCCGTGTTGGGCCGCCCGCCGGGATGCGCCGCGAGCGCCCGGTATAGGTCGACGGTGCTCAGCGCCATGCGCGGCCCGCGCTTCGATTCGGCAAAGGCGATGCCGTCGATCCCGATGGGAATCTCCAGCAGCGCGGCCGCGCCATGCGCGGCGCAATCGCGATATTCGGCGGCCTTCATCCGGCGCGAGGCGTTTTCGATATCGGGATGCGCCGCACCGATCCCGGCGCAGAACAGCTTCATGCCCGCGCCCGTGCCCGTCGACTCGATCACCGGCGCCTTGGCATCGGGATCGGCGGTGACGAAACGCTCGGCGATGATGGTCGTGAAGGGATAGACGGTGGAGGAGCCGACCGCCGTGATCTGATCCCGCACGCCCGCACCGCCGCCATTGGCCTGATCGTGACAGGCCGCCAGCGCGACGATCGCGGCGAGAAGGCAGGGCAGGCGCATCATGATCCTTGAACACACCGGAACGGGTGTGGGCCGGCGCTGCCACGCCCACCGGACCTCCGTGTGACATTTCTATTGCGTTTTTGTGACAGTGCCCTCGGAAACGGGTTTCTCGCTGGATTTTATCGGGGGCAGGCGGACGGTGACGGTCGTTCCCACCCCGACCTCGCTGGCGATATCCAGCCGTCCGCGATGCCGCTCGACGATATGCTTGACGATCGCGAGCCCCAGCCCCGTGCCGCCGATGCTGCGGCTGCGCCCCGAATCGACGCGGTAGAAACGCTCGGTCAGGCGGGGGATATGGCCCGGCGCGATGCCCTCGCCCCGGTCCGCCACCGTCAGGCGCAGCATGGGCCCGTCGCGGTCCAGCGTGACGCGCACCGGGGTTTCGGCGCGCCCATATTTCATCGCATTGCCGATCAGATTGTGGAGCATCTGCGACAATTGCGCGCGATCGCCTGCGATCGGCGGCAACCCCTCGGCCACGTCGCAGCCGATGTCTTCGGCGCGCGGCGAGCCGGAGTCGAGGAACTCGTCCCAGACATGCTGGACCAGATCGGCCATGGCGACCGGCTGGGCGGGCTGGCGATATTTGTCCGCTTCGATCCGGCTGAGCGAGATCAGGTCCTCGACCAGCCGCTGCATCCGACGCGCCTCGTCGAACATCACCTTCAGGAACCGCGCGCGAATTTCGGCATCCTCGCCCGCCTCGTCGCCCAGCGTCTCGATGAACCCCAGGATCGAGGCGAGGGGGGTGCGCAGTTCGTGGCTGGCATTGGCGACGAAATCGACGCGCATCCGCTCGGCGGCGTCGTGCGCGGTCTGATCGATCAGATGGACGATCCGCTGCCCACCGCTGGTGTCGGCGAGCCGCATCTCCCAGCGATGGTCGAGCGAGCCGAGCCCGACGAGCGAAATGGGATGGTCGGGGGCGGTCGCACCCGGAGCCATCAACCGCTCGGCGGCGGCGGGATGGCGGATGGCGATCCGCGCATCCTCACCAATGATATGCGCGCCTAGCAGCGTGCGGGCGGCGCGGTTGGCCAGCGTCACCTGGCCGCGTTCGATCAGCAGCACCGGCTCGACGATCGCATCCAGCGCCTCGGTCAGCAGGGGGGACAGCGTATCGCCGTCCTCGACCTGCCTGTCGTCCTCTTCCGCGTCGGTCGCCTCGCCCTCGCTCGCGACCAGCGCGGCGGCGATCCCGCCGACCAGCGTGATGATCGCGGGCCCCGGCCCGGCGGTCAGGAACACCACGATCGCAGCGACCACCGCCACCACGATGCCCCACAAGGTGCGAATGCCGAATCCCATGATGTCGCCGATGTAGCGGGCGCGGGTCGCCCTGTCTTCCCGCATCATCCGCCCTCTCCCGATGCGGGGCAGGCGGGATCGCTCAGGTGCTTGTCGCGAAAGCGCGAATATGGGACATCCACTCCACATGGACGAGACGCCCCAGCCCTACCGGACCGACGATGACGGCCCCGAACCATTGCGTGCCGCCACATCCAGCCGCCGCGCGCTGATGCTGGGGGCGATTGGGGTCAGCACGGTGGTCGCGATCCGCCCCGCGCTGGCGCAGACGACGGGCTCGGTGCTGAACTGCCAGATTCCCGTTCCCGATCCGGGGCGCGCGGGCAGCTATATCGCGCGCGACGGGTCCACCGTGCCCGCGCGCACGCAGGGTTCGTTCGCGCCCCCCGGCCGCCCCTATACCGGCGAGGAAGTGAAGCGCGCCCTGCAGGGCGGCCAGCTGCCCAATTCCAACTCGCTCAGCAACCGGGCCTATCTCAACTATATCCGCCGGTTGCAGCGGGGGCAGGGCGGGTTCACCTGCTATGCCTCGCTCCAGATGCCGGGCGGCTGACCCATGGCCGCTCCGCGCTACCGCGCGGCGGGGGCGGAGCTGTTGCTGGTCGAGCCGCTGGACATGTTCACCGCCGTCTTCCACCGGCCGTCGGGCATCACCCATTTGCTGACCGAACCCGCGCCGCAGATCCTGCGCGCGCTGGCGGATGCGCCGCTGGACGCCGGGGCGCTGCTGGCCCGGCTGTCGCGGGACTTCGATCTGGGCGAGCCGGGCGATGCGGAGGCGATGCTGCTGGCCCGGCTGGCCGAGCTGGAGGCGGCGGGGCTGGTCGAGAGGCTATGAGGTATCGAACGACCCTGCGCGTCGGGCCGGTCGGCTTTCGCATCGGCTCCGACTGGCGGGGGCCGATCGCGGCGGTCGAGGCGCTGTACCGCGATTATCCGCGTGCCGAATTCGCCGATTTCAGCGTGCGACTGGAGGCCGGGCAGCCCTGGCGGCGGTGGCTTCGCCCATCCATCCATATCGGCGGCGATTATCGCTTGCCGGAGGCGGCGCCGCTGCCGCTGGCCCAGGGGCTGCTGGCGGCCGAGCTGGGCATGAACCTGCAAATGGCGCTGGGGCATCGACGGCATTTGCTGCTGCATGCCTCGGTGGTGGCGCGCGGCGGCAAGGCCATCGTGATGAGCGGCATCTCCGGTGCGGGCAAGTCGACGCTGGCGTTGCTCCTTGCCGAGCGGGGCTGGCGGTTCATGGGCGACGAGTTCGCGCTGATCGATCCCGCATCGGGGCTCGCCTTTCCCTTCCCCCGCCCGGTCAGCCTGAAAAATGAGAGCCTGGCGGCCATCCCGGCAGGCCGGGTCACCGGACCGCTGCTGTCGGGAACGCCCAAGGGCGACATCCGCCATGTCGCCCCCGACCGCGCCGCCATCGCCGCGATGGACGAACCCGCGCGGCCCGCCCTGTTGCTGTTTCCCCGTTTCGGCTTCCCCTTGGCGATCCGCCCGCTGCCCCCGGCCGAATGTTTCGTGCGGCTGACCCAAGCATCGACCAATTATGTCGCGATGGGCGAGCCGGGGTTCCGCGCCCTGACCCGCCTGCGTGCCGAGGTTCCGGCGGTCGCCGTCGATTATCCCGATGGCGAAGCGGGGATCGCCGCCGTGGAGGCGCTATGGGCCGCCCTGTGACCCCCGCTCTGACCCCCGCCAAGCGGCTGATCGCCTTGCTGCGAGAGCCGGGATGCGCGCGGCATCTGACGGCGGGCGACTGGACGGCGGTGCTGACCGTCGCGCGGGCCGAGCTGCTGATCGGCACGCTGGCCTATCGGCTGGACGGATTGGACCTGCCGCCGCGCGTCGCCCTGTGCCTGGCCGATGCGAAGGCTGCGGCGGAGGAGGGGCGGCGTGCGGCGCTGTGGGAGGCGAACCGCGTCGCCCATGCGCTGGCCCCGCTGGGTCGTCCGGTCATCCTGCTGAAGGGGACGGCCTTCGTGGCGGCGGGGCTGGCGGCGGGGTGTGGGCGATCGATCGGCGATTGCGATATATTGCTACCCCAGGCCGATCTGGACCGGGCCGAGACCTGGCTGATCGAGGCGGGATGGGAGTGGGTCAAGCCCGACCCCTATGACGATCTTTACTACCGGCGATGGATGCATGAACTGCCGCCGCTGATCCATCGCGACCGCGACCGGATGCTCGACGTGCATCACACGATCCTGCCCCCGACCGCGCGACCCAAGCCCGACGCGGCCGGGCTGATCGCGGGGGCGGTGCCGCTGACCAAAGGGCTGGCCGTATTGTCGCACCTCGACATGATCGTCCATGCTGCCGCGCATCTGTTCGCCGATGGCGACCTGACGGGCGGGCTGCGCAATCTTTGGGATATCCACGCGCTGGTCGGCGAAGGGGGCTGCGGAGGGCTGGCCGAGCGGGCCCGCCACCATGGGCTGGACCGGGCCGTCGCCCGCGCGATGCGGTTGAGCCATGCGCTGTTCGGCACGCCCGTGCCGCCGCAATGGCAGGCGCTGACGCTGGCCGACCGTCTCTATCGCCGCCGCATCCTGGCGCGTGACGGCTGGGGACGCGGGCGGCATCCCTTGACCCGTCTGGCCTTCTATCTGCGTTCGCACCTGATCCGGATGCCCCTGCCGCTCCTCCTGCGGCACCTGTGGATCAAGGGGCGGAAGGCGCGAGCCGCTCCAGCGTCGGGATGAGGCCCTCATAGCCGTCGATGATCGCATCGGCGCCCAGCGTCTCGACCGGCTGGCTGAGGAAGCCGAAGGAACAGGCGATCACCGGCAGGCCGGCGGCCTTGGCGGCCTGCACGTCGAAGATCGAATCGCCGACAAAGGCCGCCGCCCCGCCGCCGCACCGGGCGACGAGCGCCTGGATCGGCACCGGCGAGGGCTTGGCGACGCCCATCGTGTCGCCGCCGATGATCGCATCGAACCGGTCGGTCAGCCCCAGTCCGTTCAGGATCGCCCGTGCGAAGCGTTCCAGCTTGTTGGTCATGACGCCCAGCCGGACGCCGCGCAGCGCCAGTTCGTCGAGCGCCGCCAGCGTGCCCGGAAAGGGGCATGTATGATCCGCCAGATGCGCCTCATAATGGTCCAGCAGCCGCTGGTGGAGCACATCCAGCGTCTCGGCATCGCATCCCCCGGTCGCCGCCAGCCCATGTTCCAGCATCCGCCGCGCACCCCCGCCGATCATCGGCTTCACCGCCTCGACATCGAGGGCCGGGCGCCCGATCGAGGCCAGCGCATGATTGACCGCCGCCGCCAGGTCGCCGCTGGTGTCGAGCAAGGTGCCGTCCAGATCGAAGCCCACGATGGAAAAGGGAAAACGGTCGGGTGAATTCGCGTCCATGAGCCATCCTGCGCCAAGTCTTGGTATGGCTTTGGCAAGAAATCCATGGCAGGCGCAACCATCATGACGAGACCAGTCGCCGCCATCATCCTTGCCGCGGGCAAGGGCACCCGCATGAAGTCGGACCTGCACAAGGTCCTTCACCCGATCGCCGGACGGCCGATGCTGCTCCACCTGATCGACAGCGTCGGGGCGCTCTCGCCCGAACGCATTGTCGTGGTGACGGGCGCCGGGCGCGAGCAGGTCGAGGCGGCCGTGACGCCGCTGGGCGTCCGGACCGCGCTTCAGGCCGAGCAGCTCGGTACGGCGCATGCGGTGGCGCAGGCGCGCGACGCGCTGTCGGGCTTTATGGGCGATGTGCTGATCCTGTATGGCGACGTGCCGCTGGTCGAGACCGCGACGATGCGCCGGATGATCGAGCGGCTGGCCGAGGCGGACAGTCCCGCGGCGGTAGTGCTTGGCTTCCGACCCGCCGACCCCGCCGCCTATGGCCGGGTGATCGCCGATGCCGACGGGCGCATCGACCGAATGGTTGAGTTCAAGGATGCCAGTGCCGAAGAGCGTGCCGTAACCCTTTGCAATTCCGGCCTTATGGCGGTCCGTTCGGAGGACCTGTTCGGCCTGCTCGACCGGGTCGGCAACGACAATGCGGCGGGCGAATATTATCTGCCCGATATCGTCATGCTGGCGGCCGGCGATGGACGTCCTTCGGCGGTGATCGAGACGAGCGCCGGGGAAGTGGCGGGCGTCAACAGCCGCGCCGAGCTGGCGGTGGTGGAAGGCGACTGGCAGGTCCGTCGCCGCGCCCGTGCGATGGCCGACGGTGCCACGCTGATCGCGCCGGACGCGGTGTGGTTCGCCCATGACACCCGGATCGGCCGTGACGTGGTGATCGAACCCCATGTCGTCTTCGGCCCCGGCGTCCATGTGGCGGACGGCGTGACCATCCATGCCTTCAGCCATCTGGAGGGTGCGACCGTGGCGAGCGGCGCCGATATCGGCCCCTATGCACGCCTCCGCCCCGGTGCCGATGTGCGCGAGGGCGCACGGGTCGGCAATTTCGTCGAGATGAAGAAGGCGGTGCTTGGCCCCGGTGCCAAGGCGAACCACCTGACCTATCTGGGCGATGCCGAGGTCGGCGCGAACGCCAATATCGGCGCGGGCACGATCACCTGCAATTATGACGGCTTCCTCAAATATCGCACCGTGATCGGCGAGGGCGCGTTCATCGGTTCCAACTCGGCGCTGGTCGCCCCGGTCCAGGTGGGCGCGGGCGCGATCGTCGGCGCGGGTTCGGTCGTGACGAGCGATGTCGAGGCCGACGCGCTGGCGCTGGTCCGGGCGGAGCGGCAGACCAAGGCGGGTTGGGCCAAGCGTTTCAGAGAGATGATGACGGCTAGGAAGGCCGCGAAAAAGGCTGGGGAGTAAAAGGCTTATGTGCGGTATCGTAGGAATTCTGGGCGGTGACGACGTTGCCGAGCGGCTGCTCGACGGGCTGCGTCGCCTGGAATATCGTGGATATGACTCGGCGGGCATCGCGACGATCGACCAGGGTTCGATCGAGCGGCGCCGCGCATCGGGCAAGCTGGTCAATCTGGCGCGCGAGCTTGCCGCGCATCCGCTGCCCGGCACCATCGGTATCGCCCATACCCGCTGGGCGACGCATGGCGGCCCCACCACCAACAACGCACACCCCCATGCGACCGATCATGTCGCGGTGGTCCACAATGGAATCATCGAGAATTTCAAGGCGTTGCGCGACGAACTGATCGGTCGTGGCCATGTCTTCACCAGCGAGACCGACACCGAGGTCGTCGCCCATCTGGTCAGCGAGAAGGTCGAACAGGGGCTCGATCCGGTCGCGGCGGTCCGCGAGGTGCTGCCGCGCCTGCATGGTGCCTTCGCGCTCGCCATCCTGTTTCGCGACCAGCCCGATCTGCTGATCGGCGCGCGACTGGGCTCGCCGCTGGTTGTGGGATATGGCGATGACGAAACCTATCTGGGATCGGACGCACTGGCCTTGGCCCCGCTCACCCAGCGCATCGCCTATCTCGACGAAGGCGATTGGGTGGTCTGCACCCGCGAGGGCGCGCAGGTCTATGACCGCGACAATAACCCGGTCGATCGGCCCGTCACGATCTCGGGCGTGACCGGCGCGCTGATCGACAAGGGCAATCACCGCCACTTCATGCAGAAGGAGATTTACGAGCAGCCGATCGTCGTCGCCCAGACGCTTCGCTCGTATCTTCAGCGGCTTGAGGGCAAGATCGCACTTCCCATCCCCGAATTCGACCTGTCGGGGATCAAGCGTGTCACCATCGTCGCATGCGGCACCAGTTTCTATGCGGGCATGGTCGCGAAATACTGGTTCGAGCAGTTCGCGCGCGTGCCGGTCGACCTCGATGTCGCTTCCGAATTCCGCTACCGCGCGCCGGTGATGGAGCCGGGCGGGCTGATGATCGTCATCAGCCAGTCGGGCGAGACCGCCGACACGCTCGCCGCGCTTCGCCACGCCAAGGCCGAGGGGCAGACGATCGCCGCCGTCGTCAACGTGCCGACCAGCTCGATGGCGCGCGAGGCCGACCTGCTGCTGCCGACCCATGCCGGGCCGGAAATCGGCGTCGCCTCGACCAAGGCCTTTACCTGCCAGCTGAGCGTGCTGGCCGCGCTCGCCGCCAATCTCGCCAAGGCCAAGGGGCGGCTGTCGGCTGACGAGGAACGCCAGATCGTCCGTCATCTGGCCGAGGCCCCCGCCGCGATCAACGGCGCGCTGGCCTATGACGAGGCGATCGAGGGCATGGCGGGCACCGTCGCGGGCGCGCGCGACGTGCTGTATCTGGGCCGTGGCACCGACTATCCGCTGGCGCTGGAGGGTGCGCTAAAGCTCAAGGAAATCAGCTATATCCATGCCGAAGGCTATGCGGCGGGCGAAATGAAGCACGGCCCGATCGCGCTGATCGACGAGCATGTCCCCGTGATCGTCATCGCTCCGTCCGGCCCGCTGTTCGAGAAGACCGTCTCCAACATGCAGGAGGTCCAGGCGCGCGGCGGCAAGGTCGTGCTGATCTCCGACTATGACGGGATCGAGGCGGCGGGCGAGGGCTGTATCGCGACCATCACCATGCCCAAGGTCCACCCGCTGATCGCGCCGATCGTCTATGCGGTGCCGGTCCAGCTGCTCGCCTATCATGTCGCGGTCGCCAAGGGCACCGATGTCGACCAGCCCCGCAACCTGGCCAAGAGCGTCACCGTCGAGTGACGGGGGGCCAGACCTGACCATTTACGTCACTTTAAGCGTATCCGGTTACCATTGATCCATATAACGGGGATCGATGGATTCATGGTGACCGGATGCGCATACTGATCGTCGACGACGAACCGGCAATCCACGACAGCTATGCATTGTGCTTTTCCGGCCAGGGTCTGGCGCAGGACGCGATGCTCGACGCCATGGCCGCCGACCTGTTTGGCAAGCCCCAAGCATCGGATGACGAAGGCGACGCGGTGTTCGAGCGTCACCATTATCGCCAGGGCCATGATGCCGTCGCGGCGGTCGAGCGGGCACTGGCCGACGGCACGCCCTTTGCCGTCGCCTTCATCGACATCCGGATGCCGCCGGGGTTCGACGGACGCGAGACGGCACGGCGGATCAGGGCGCTGGACCCCGATATCCATCTGGTGATCGTCACCGGCTATTCCGACTTCTCGCCGGTCGAGATCAGCAAGGTCGCCGGGCCTGCCGACAAAATCTTTTACATCGCCAAGCCGTTCGAGGTCGCCGAGATCTGGCAGACCGCGCTGGCGCTGTGTCGTCGCTGGCAGAATGAGCGCGAGCTGGCGGCGACGCGGGTCCTGCTGGCCGCGCAGGTCGCCGCGCTGGAGGAAAAGACCGCCGAGCTGGAGGCCAATGAGAGCCGCGCCATGCATTTGGCGCTGCATGATGCCTTGACCGACGCGCCCAATCGCGTCGCTTTTCTGCGCGCGCTGGACGAGCGGGGTCGCCGGGGCGGACGGTTCGTGACGGCGATGCTGGACCTCGACCGGTTCAAGCTGGTCAACGACACGCTCGGCCATCTGGCGGGCGACGAACTGATCCGCGAGGTCTATGCCACGCTGAACCAGGCCGCACCCGCCGGCGCGCTGATCGCCCGGCTGGGCGGCGACGAGTTCGGTATCCTGTTCGACAGCGCGCATCATGAGGAGGCCGTCGCCGCGTGCGAGCGGATCGTGACCGCCTGTGCGACCACTTTTAGCATATTGGGGCATTCGGTGCGCTGCGGCGCGTCATGCGGACTGGTGGTTCGGCAGGGCGGCGCCGATGGCGATTCGATCGACCTGATCCGCCAGGCGGACATGGCGCTGAACGAGGCCAAGCGCGCCGGGCGCGGCGTCGTCCGGCTGTTCGATGCGCAGATGGACGACGGCATTCGCCTGCGTCGCGGTGTCGAGGCCGGGCTGACTCAGGCGATCGCCCGTGACGAGCTGACCCTGGCCTTCCAGCCGATCGTCGGGCGCGCCGATCTCGACATTGTCGGGTTCGAGGCGCTGGTCCGGTGGGACACCGTCGAACATGGCGCGGTCAGCCCAACCATCTTCATCCCCATCGCCGAGGAGAGCAATCTCATTCACGAACTGGGCGACTGGGTGCTCGACCATGCGCTGGCCGAGTTGCGCCACTGGCCCGATCAATATGTCTCGGTCAACTTCAGCCCGATCCAGTTCCGCCGTTCGCATTTCGTCGCGCATGTCCTCGACAGCGTGCAGAGGGCGGGGGTCGCCCCCGGTCGGGTCCAGATCGAGATTACCGAAACCGCGATCTTCGACGATGCCGAGCGCGCGGCCGAGACGCTGTGCGAACTGCGCGACCTGGGCTTCCGCATCGCTCTCGACGATTTCGGTACGGGCTATTCCAGCCTGTACAATATCCGCAAATTCGCGCTCGACTGCCTGAAGATCGATCGCAGCTTCATCGACGGCATGGGGCGTGAGCGCGAGTCCGCCGCGATCGTCCATTCGATCATCCATCTCGGCCGTGCCCTTGGGCTGGGCGTGATCGCCGAGGGGGTCGAGACCGAGGCGCAGGCCCAGGCGCTGCGCGTCGCCGGGGCCAGTCACCTGCAGGGGTATCTCTTCTCCCACCCGGTTCCCGCCGCACAGGCGCGGGCGCTGGCGGTACAGCGCCACATGTCGCTGGACGGTACGCCGCCCACCCAACCCCCGTTGGCCGGTATGCAAGGCTAACCCTGATGCGCACCGCGATCCGGTGGTTGGGCGAATGGTCGCGTCGTCGATCGCTGCGCAACACGATGGTCGCGATGCTGACGCTGACCGGGATCGGCGGTGCGGTGGCGGTCGCGACCTTTCTGGCGTTGGTGATCTCACCCAGTTTCGATCGGCTGGAGCAGCAGGCGATCATGGGCTATCGCCAACGAGCGCAGACCCTGTTGGCCGATATCACCCAGCGGGTCGAGGAGATCGCGCGCGATCATGCTGGTATCGTGCCGGATGTGTTTCCCAACCATCCGATCCAGGGTGTGGCCTATCGGACCGCTGCCGATGGGCGGTGGAAGGCACGGTGGCGCGATCCCGGACATCCGGACGAGGCGGCCGCCATGGCGTCGGCGCTGGCGGATGCGCTGAACCGCCGGGACCTTTCGCAGCTGCTTGAAGGACGAGATTCGAACAGCTTCTATCTGCCGCTGCGCGGGCGGATCGCCGCCATCGGTATCGCCACCGTCACCGGCGTGGTGGGACGACCACGCGACTATCTCGCCGTCGCCCGCGTTCTGACCCCCGCCCACCTGTCCCGCGCGATGCACAAGACGGCCCGCCTGACCGGCCCCGCATCCGGAACCGACCGGACCATGTCGAAGGAGACGCGGGGCATGGAGATTGCCGTTCCGGTTGCGGGCCTGGATGGTCGCGCGGTCGGTATGGCGCGGTTCCGGATCTCGCGTGAGGTCACGCTGCTTGGCCGTCGGGTGCTCCTGCTGGCGACGGCCGGATCGATCCTGCTCCTGGTCTTCACGCTGCTGATGCTGCGGCGTGCGCTGGGATGGCTGGTGCTGGCACCGCTCGGCCGGGTCGAGTGCCATATGCAGCGGGTCCAGGCGTCGGGTGTCCTTTCCCCCTATCACGACAGGGAGGGGCGCGACGACGAATTCGGTTCGCTCGGCCGCAGTTTCAATGCGATGCTCAGCCAGTTGAAGGACCTGCGCGAACAAAATGAGATACAGAGCTTCGCGCTCGGCCGATCGGAAAGCGCGGTGGCGGTGCTGCACAATGTCCGCAACGCGCTATCCCCGCTCGGCGCCATCCTCAGCCATGGCGGCGATCGGTCGCCCGCCTATGATCGCGCGCTGATCGACCGGGCCTTGGCGGAACTGGCGGGGGAGGGCGTTCCGCCTGAACGCCGGGTCAAGCTGGTGGCGTTCGTCGCGGGCGCGCTCGATGCCGAGGCCAAGGCGCGCGAGGCGGTGCGGGCGCGGATCGATATCGGGCGCGATGCGATGCGTCAGACGCTGGAGATCATCGGGGCGCAACAGGCCAGAGCGCATGAACGCCCTCCACGCGAACGCTGCGACGTCACCGACATCATCGCACGCAACGCCACCATCGCCCGCTATTCGCAGGCGGCCTCGATCCATTTCGCCTTTCCCGCCCGGCCCTTTCCCGTGCTGGCCAATCGGGTGATCCTGAGCCAGGTGGTCGGCAATCTGTTCGCCAATGCGATCGAGGCGATCGCCGAAACCGGGCGTGACCATGGTGCGATCACCGTCACCATCCAATCGGAGGGTGGCCGGGTGACGGTGCGGATCATGGATGACGGGCAGGGTTTCGATCCGGCGCTGGCGACCAAGCTGTTCCGGTCGGGCTTTTCCACCCGGACCGAGAAATCCGGCGGGCTGGGCCTCCACTGGTGCGCCAATTCGACGGCCGCGATGGGCGGATCGCTCGAACTGCATAGCCATGGACAAGGATTGGGGGCGGTCGCGATCCTGGTCCTCGAGGCCGCCGAGGAGACGGAAGCGGACGCCGACCGGGCCGTGTGACCAAAGGCCTATAAGGGCAGTTCGGCCTGGCTCGGCCCATCCCCGCCGCCATGCGCCACGTTGAGGCCCGACAGGGTCAGCCCCAACAGCCGGACGCCGCCAGCCACCGGCAATTGCTGGTCGAGAAGGTCGAGACCGATCGCCAGGAATTGCGCTCGCTCGGTGATCGGCTGGCCGGTCGAGCGGGCGCGGGTGATGGTACGGAAATCGCTGTACCGCAATTTCATCGTCACGGTCCGTCCGGCGACGCCGCTCCGCTCT
The DNA here is from genome assembly GCF_042867205.1 of Sphingomonas sp. NCPPB 2930. Lineage (NCBI taxonomy): Bacteria > Pseudomonadati > Pseudomonadota > Alphaproteobacteria > Sphingomonadales > Sphingomonadaceae > Sphingomonas > Sphingomonas sp. NCPPB 2930. Next base: position 133,813 of record NZ_JBHZQU010000004.1, read on the forward strand.
ATCCGGACCCATGCGGCCTCGACCACCCGCTCCAGCGCGGCCCGCAGCGCGTCGCGTTCGGTCAGGTCGTTCTCAAAGGTCCGCTCGGCGCCTACCGACTTGGCCTCTCGATGGGCACGGACCGGGCGATGGTCGATGCCGCGCGCCGCACCGTGCAGATAGTCGGCATAGCTACCGAAATGGCGTTGCAGGACGTCGAGCGGCCGCTCGCGCAGGTCTTGCCCGGTCAGGATGCCCAGCGCCTCCATCTTGCGCGCGGTGACCGGACCGACGCCGTGGAAACGCTTGACCGGCAGGGCGGCGACGAAGGCCGGTCCCTGCGCCGGAGGGATGATGCAAATGCCGTCGGGCTTGTTCTGATCGGAGGCGAGCTTGGCGATGAACTTGTTGTAGCTGACCCCGGCCGAGGCGGTCAGCCCGGTCTCCTCGCGAATGGCGGCCCGGATCGCCTCGGCGATCGCGGTGGCCGAACCCAGCCCGGCCCGGTCGCTGGTGACGTCCAGATAGGCTTCGTCCAGCGACAGCGGCTCGATCTGGTCGGTATAGCGCGCGAAGATCGCCCGGATCTGCTGCGAAACGCTGCGATACACATCGAAGCGCGGGGGGACGAACACCAGGTCGGGACAGCGGCGCAGCGCGGTGACCGACGGCATTGCGGACCGGACGCCATAACCCCGCGCCTCGTAACTGGCCGCCGCCACCACGCCCCGCGCGCGCGATCCCCCCACGGCGACCGGCCGCCCGCGCAGACCCGGATCGTCACGCTGTTCGACCGACGCATAGAAGGCGTCCATATCCACATGGATGATCTTGCGGTTGTCGCCGACGGCGTCGGGGGCAGGGGGCTGGAGCGACACGGAAAACAGCTCGTCAGGTTCGTCGGCCGATCAGGTACGGCCCCGGAAACGAAACAGGAACGCGGGCGGTTCGTCAAGTCGGATCCCGCCGCTCGCCGGGAAAGGCCGATACGCGGCGCATGGCGCAATTAACCCGGTTTTATGAGGTCGCGTGATACGGGTTCCCAGCATAAGCCTATGAAGCCATACCGTCCCCTGGCCGTGCTGGCCCTGTTCCTTTCGGTCATGATCCTGCCTTTTGGGCGCCTTCAGGCGGCCGATTCGTGGGCGGCATGGCGATGGACGTCGTTCGCGAGCCTCGGCGAAGCGATCGGCCTGCCGCATATCACGACCACCGCGGTCGTGCGGGCGCGCGACGGGACGATGTGGATCGGAACCCGCGGCGGCCTGACCCGCTATGACGGCCAGCGGGTGCGGACCTTCAAGCAGCGCCAGGCCGATCCCCATTCGCTGCCCGACAATTATGTCCGCTCGCTGATGGCGCTGCCGGGCGGGGGCGTGCTGATCGGCACCAATGTCGGCGGCCTGGCCCGCTACGACCCGCAACGGGACGCGTTCATCCGGCTCAAGCCGACCCACGGGGCGATCGGAGCCCGCATCTTCAGCTTCACGCCGGACGGAGCGGGCGGCGCCTATATCGGCTCGGACGGCGGCGTGCACCATTATATCGCCAGGCTCGATCGCGTCGATCCGATGACCGACAGCGCGATACCCTCGCCCGATGGCCGCCCCCAGGGCGCCTTTGCGGTGTTCCGCGACGGCGACGGCACCTTGTGGGCAGGCTCCGACCATGGACTATTGAGGCGTGCGCCGGGGACGCGCCCGTTCACCCATGTTCCGCTGGGCGCGCACAAGCCATCGGGCGATGTCTGGTCGATCCTGCGCGACCGCCGGGGGCGGCTTTGGGTCGGTACCGGGTCGGATGGCGTGTTCCTGTCCGAGAATGGCGATCCCCGGCATTTCGTCCAGCTGCCCACGCTGACCAGCGATGCGCCGTTGATCGGGCACCGGACGATCCGCGCCTTTGTCGAGGATCGGCTCGGGCGGATATGGATCGCGACCGACGGCATGGGCATCGTGCTGCTCGACCCGGCGCGCGGGTTCGCCGCTAGCGGGCTGCGTCACGACATGGGCAATCCGCTGGCGCTGGCCGGGGATACGGTGCGAGCCCTTGCGATGGACGATGGCGGCGGAATCTGGGCCGCGACCGAACTGGGCGCGTCGCGGACCCAGGGGCCGGGGGGCGGCGTGCTGCGTATCGGTTCGGCGATGCACGACCCCCGGCTGTCGCTGGCCGATGACAATGTCCGGGGCGTGCTGGTCGATCGTCGCCAGCAGATATGGCTGGGGTTCAGCAACGGCTCGGTCGATCGGCTCGACCGGGCGGCGGGGCAGGTGCGCCACCTTGCGCTTGCCGGGCATCATGCCGGTCAGGATATCAAGGCGCTGCTCGAATCGTCGGATGGCTCGATCCTGATCGGCGCGCGCGGCGTCGTGGCGATCGATCCCCGGACGCTGGCCACCCATGATCTCGCCATTCCCGAGCTTGGCGACCTGCCGGTCATCTCGCTGGCCGAGACGAAGCGCGATCTGCTGATCGGCACCTATAAGGGACTGTACAAGCGCGACCGGGCGACCGGGCGGGTGACGGTGTACCGGCACGACCCGGCGGACCCGCGCAGCCTGCCGAATAACGAGGTCATCAACATCCTGCCGCGGCCCGATGGCCAGGTGCTGGTCGCCACGCCCGGCGGGATCGGACAGTTCGATCCGCGCAGCGGCCGGTTCGTCTGCTATGCCAATCGGGCGAACGATCCCTATAGCCTGCCGCAGGATTATGTCGGGTCGATGGTGCCCGACGGACGTAGATTGTGGGTCGGCACCTATGGCGGCGTGGCGCTTGGCCGCACGACGCGCGACGGCTGGAAATTCCGCGCGATCGGTGAGGCGCAGGGGCTGGCGGGCGACAATGTCGCCTCGCTGACGCCCGACGCCCGGCGTCGCCTGTGGACGGCGAGCGCGGGCGGGATATCGGTCATCGATCCGACTTCGCTCCATGTCCTGGAAATGAGCCAGCGCGACGGCATGCCGATGCGTGCGTTCAACCAGCGTGCGGCGGCCACCATGAACGACGGATCGTTGCTGTTCGGCTCGCCCGAGGGGTTGATGGTCCTGCAACCCGATCTGCTGCTGGAACGGCGGGACAGGAGCGATACCGCCCAGCTGATCGTCAGCCAGGCGGATATCAACGGGCGGCTACTGGCGATCGACTCGGTCGCGCGCGACCCGGTGGTGCATCTCGATCGTCAGGGCCGGACGTTGCGGCTGGGCTTTTCGCTGACCGATTATGCGGCGCCCGAGGAGATACGCTATCGCTATCGGCTCGAGGGGTTCGATGCCGACTGGATGACGGTGCCTGCGGGCACCCCTGCCACCGCCATCTATACCAACCTGCCCTCGGGCGATTACTGGCTGACGCTCAGCGCGCATGTGCCGGGGCTGGCGGCGCGGACGGTGACGCGACAGGTGCGGATCACCGTCGATCCGCAATGGTATGAAACCTGGCCCGCCCGGATCGGCCTGAGCCTGTTGCTGCTGGTGTCGATCAGCGGCGCCTTCTGGCTGGTGACGGCGGTGATCCGGCGGCGGGCCGACGTGCTGGAGGCGATCGTGGCCGAGCGGACCAGCGCGCTGCGCGTCGCGAACGCCCAGCTCGACCGGCTGGCCAGCACCGACCCGCTGACCGGGCTGGCCAATCGCCGCACCTTGATGAACGAAATGGAGCAGGCCGCCGAGCGGGCATGCCGTTCGGGCGGCGGCTTCGCCTTCGCGCTGCTCGACCTCGACCATTTCAAGCGGATCAACGACGAGCATGGCCACAGCGTCGGCGATGCGGTCCTGGTCGAGGTGGCGCGACGTATCCAGGGCGCGGTGCGCGCAAAGGACTGCGTCGCGCGCTATGGCGGGGAAGAGATCGCGATCCTGTTTCCCGACACCGGGCTCGAGATCGCCACCGCCATCGTCGAGCGGCTGCGGCGCCAGATCGCCGAATCTCCGGTCATGGCCGAACATGGCCCGGTGCCCGTCACGATGAGCGCGGGGGTCGCCCATTGGCGGGCAGGCAATATCGCGGGCGACCTGATGCGCCGCGCGGACGAAGCGCTCTACCGCGCGAAGCGGGGCGGCCGCGACAGGGTGGAGCAGGCCCGCGATCTGGAAAGGGCCGATGGATGACCTTGCGGGAACCGCAGGTGGGCGCCACCGTTGGCCCGATGATGACGAGCGACGACGCCCTTTCGGACACGCCCACCCACTCGCTGACCGGCCGGCTGGTGCGGCGGCACGGCGCCTTCACCCTGCAGTGCGATGACGGTGCGACATTCGAGTTGCGTCTGTCGCGCGTGCCCGTCGATCATGTCGGCAAGTCGGTGACGATCACCGGCCGGTTGCTCGGCCCCGACCTGCTGGAGGCGGATGGCGTCCGTGCCGCCTGATCGGATCAGTGCGCGCCCTTGCGGGACGGGAGCAGGTGAAGCCCGCCCGCAATCACCCCGCCGACGATCAGTCCGACGATGGCGGCACCGATCGCGCTGACGATCCAGGCGATGGCGGCCCCGGCAAAGGGCAGCGCCTCGCCCGCATGGTGCGCGGTGCCGTGGATCAGATGGGGCAGGGTGGTCAGCCCGAACTCTTCCATGCCGTGCACGATGATCCCGCCGCCGACCCAGACCATCGCGGCGGTGCCGACGATCGCCAGGATACGTAGCAAGACCGGCATCGCCTTGACCAGCCCGCGCCCGACCGTCTGCGCCAGCGCATTGTCGCGCTGCGCCAGGTGCAGGCCGATATCGTCCATCTTCACGATGGCGGCGACCAGCCCGTACACGCCGACGGTGATGGCGATGCCGACCAGCGCGAGCGCGATCGCCTGGGTCCCGATCGACAGGTCGGGCAGTTCGGATAGCGCGATCGCCATGATCTCGGCGGACAGGATCAGGTCGGTGCGGATCGCGCCCGAAACCTGCCGATCCTCCAGCGTCCTGGCATCGACCGCCGTTTCCTCCTCGGCCTCGCCATGCCCGCCGATCAGCAATTCGAGGATCTTCTCGCTCGCCTCGAAGCACAGAAAGGCACCGCCCGCCATCAGGATCGGGGTGATCGCCCAGGGCGCGAAGGCGCTGAGCAGCAGGGCGGCGGGAAGCAGGAACAACAGCTTGTTGCGCAGCGACCCCAGCGCGATCTTGCCGATGATCGGCAGTTCGCGCTGGGGCGACAGCCCGACGACATAGCGCGGCGTGACGGCGGTATCGTCGATCACCACCCCGGCGGCCTTGGCCCCGGCGCGGGCGGAGGCCGCCGCGACATCGTCGAGCGACGCCGCCGCCAGCTTGGCGATCGCCGCCACGTCGTCCAGCAATGCGACCAGACCCCCTGCCATCGAACCGTAACTCCCCAAATTGATGGGCAGTGCCTAAAGCCTGTGTCGGGCCGATGCACGGAAAAATGACGGCACCGTCATGTCATCCAGGCCGCCCCGCGCCATTGTTCGGTCAGATGGGCGATCAGCGCGGGAACCGCGGCGGGGGCGCCGACCGGCGCGTGGAGGCCCCAGATGCCGACCTCGACCGATCCCTGCCGTTCGGGAAGCACGCGAACCAGCCGTCCGTCGGCCAGCGCATCGGCCACGTCCCAGAGCGAGCGAAGCGCGATGCCCGCGCCCGCCAGCGCCAGTTCCCGCACGGCTTCGCTGGAATTGGTTTCCACCCGGCTCTCGCCTTCGACCGTCGCGCCGGTCAGGCGCCAGGGCAATTGCCCCTGTGCGGCAATCAGCCGGTGTCGGCGAAGCTCCGCGACCGTCGCGGGACGGCCTTCGCGCTCCAGATAGGCCGGGCTGGCGCAGAGCAGGCGGCGATTGTCGGCAAAGCGATGCCCGGCAAGCCCCGGCGGCGGCGCGGTGGTGATCCGGATCGCCAGATCGACCCGCGCCGCAGCCAGATCGACATAATCGTCCGACAGATCGAATTGCAGCCGGACCGCCGGATAGCGATCGAGAAAGGCGGGCAGACAGGGCGCGACCCAGAGCCGCCCGAAAGAGGTCGGAACGGTCAGCCGCAACGGCCCGGCCGGGGCGGCGGCGGTCTGGCTGATCCGCGCCTCGGCCATGCGGAGCCCGGCGACCAGCGGCGCGACATCCGCGTGAAAGGCCTCTCCCGCCTGGGTCATCGACAGCCGTCGCGTCGTGCGATGAAGCAGCCGGACGCCCAGCCGAGCCTCGAGCCGCGCGATCCGCTTGGACACCATGGCGGGGGACAGCCGCCATGCCCGCGCCCCGCCCGCCAGGCTGGCCTCGCGCACCACATCGACGAACAGGGCGATATCGGGGTCCATTCGTTCCTCGGGCGATCGACAGCGTTACGATTATGCCCTCTACCGAAGGATATGGCGATGGCCTATCCTGACCCCCGAAATGCCAGTTCGGGAGAGTATCGATGATCGATCGCAAGGGCCTGTCCGTCGCGCCGGAACTGGTCCGCTTCCTGGAGGAACGCGCCTTGCCGGGAAGCGGGATCGATGCGGATCGCTTCTGGACCGGCATGGCCGCCGTCATGGCTCGCTTCGCGCCGGAAAACGCCGCGCTGTTGCGCAAGCGCGACGCGATGCAGGTGGCGATCGACGACTGGTATCGCGGTGGCGGCCCACATGACGGCGCAGCGCAGCGGCGCTTCCTGACCGGGATCGGCTATCTGGTCCCCGAACCGCCGTCGTTCACCATCGCCCCCGATAAGGTCGATCCCGAGGTCTCCCTGCTCGCCGGGCCGCAGCTGGTCGTGCCGATGCTCAATGCACGGTTCCTGCTCAACGCGGCCAATGCGCGTTGGGGAAGCCTGTATGACGCGCTCTACGGCACCGATGCCATCGCCCCCATCGGAGCTGCCGGGGGCTATGACCCCGAACGCGGGGCGGCGGTGATAGACTGGGCCCGCGCTTTCCTGGATACGGCGATGCCGGTCGCGGGCGGCTGGTCGGCGGTGACCGATCTGGCCGCCGCAGTCGCCGCGCTGGACGATCCGTCGCAATTCGTCGGGCGGAGCGAGACGGGATGGCTGTTCCGCCATCACGGGCTTCACATCGAGGTGACGGTGGACCGCAGCCATCCGATCGGTCGCAGCGACCCGGCGGGGATCGCCGATGTCGTGCTGGAATCGGCGCTGACCACCATTTGCGACCTGGAGGATTCGGTTGCGGCGGTCGACGCGGCCGACAAGGTGGCGGGCTATGCCAATTGGCTGGGGCTGATCGACGGCACGCTGACCGCATCGGTCGAGAAGAACGGTCGCACGACCACCCGGCGGTTGGCCGGGGACCGCGCCTATCGCGCTACCGACGGGACGGCCTTCACCTTGCCCGGTCGGAGCCTGCTCTTCGTGCGCAATGTCGGGCATTTGATGACCACCTCCGCCGTCCGCCTGGCCGATGGCGCCGAAGCACCGGAAGGCATTCTCGACGCGATCGTCACCAGCCTGATCGCGATGCGCGACGGCCGGAACGGAGCGCCCTTTCGCAACGGGCGGACGGGTTCGATCTATATCGTCAAGCCCAAGATGCACGGCCCCGAGGAAGCCGCCTTCGCCGACCGGTTGTTCGACGCGGTCGAGGATATGCTGGGGCTCGACCGGCACCGGATCAAGATCGGGGTGATGGACGAGGAGCGCCGGACCTCGGCCAATCTGGCGGCCTGCATCCATGCGGTGAAGGATAGGATCGTCTTCATCAACACCGGCTTTCTTGACCGGACCGGCGACGAGATCCACAGCGCGATGCAGGCCGGTCCGGTGGTCCGCAAGGGCGCGATGAAGGCATGCGACTGGATCGCCGCCTATGAGGATCGCAACGTCCAGATCGGCCTGGCCTGCGGCTTTGCCGGGCGGGCGCAGATCGGCAAGGGGATGTGGGCCGCACCCGACCGGATGGCCGACATGCTCGCGCAGAAACAGGCGCATCCGATGAGCGGCGCGTCGACCGCCTGGGTTCCGTCGCCGACCGCCGCGACGCTCCACGCGATCCATTATCACCGCGTCGACGTCGCTGCTCGCCAGCGAGCCCGTGCGGACGAGCCGGTCGCCGCGCTCGAACGCCTGCTGACGCCGCCGATCGCGGTCGATCCCGATTGGACAGCCGACCAGATCGCCGACGAGCTGGAAAATAATGCGCAGGGGCTGCTCGGCTATGTGGTCCGCTGGATCGACCAGGGCATTGGATGCTCCAAGGTGCCCGACATCCATGACATCGGATTGATGGAGGATCGCGCGACGCTGCGCATTTCCGCCCAGCATATCGCCAACTGGCTGCATCACGGGATCGTCGATGCGGGCCAGGTCGAGGCGGCGCTGATGCGGATGGCCGCAAAGGTCGATACCCAGAACCGGAGCGATCCGGCCTATCGTCCGATGGCCGGACGGGCGGACAGCCTGGCGCTCGCCGCGGCCCGTGCGCTGATCTTCGAGGGGGTGGCGCAGCCGAACGGCTATACCGAGCCGCTGCTCCATCGTTTCCGCCAGGCCGCAAAACAGGGCTCGGCACTGGGGGAGGCCGCCTGATGCCGCTCTATGCCCTGGGCGCGCATCGCCCGGACGTCCATGCCAGCGCCTGGATCGCCCCTTCCGCCGATGTCATCGGACAGGCGGTGATCGAGGCGGAGGCGAGCCTCTGGTTCGGGGCGGTGGTGCGCGCCGACAACACGCCGATCCGGGTCGGCGCGCGGACCAATGTGCAGGACGGCGCGGTGCTGCATTCCGATCCGGACAGCCCGTTGACGATCGGACAGGACTGCACCATCGGCCACCGGGCGATCCTGCATGGCTGCACCGTCGAGGCGGGCTGTCTGATCGGCATGGGCGCGACCATCCTCAACGATGCGGTGATCGGTGCCGGTTCGCTGGTCGGCGCGGGCGCGCTGGTGACCGAGGGCAAGGTCTTCCCGCCCGCCAGCCTGATCGTGGGTGCGCCCGCAAAGGCGATCCGGATGCTTACGCCCGAAGATCTGGCGCGGCTGCGGCGGTCGGCGGACGGCTATGCCGACCGTGCGCAGCGATATGCCGTGCAGTTGCAGCGACTTGACGGGGATCGGTCCGGAGCGGCCGTTGACGACGGCGTCGCACCTGCCTAGCCAGATGGGGTGACGCCGCCTACCATCCTTATCGTCGAGGACGATCCCGCCCTCCGCACCCTGACCGCGCGCGCGCTTCAGGAGAACGGATTTGCCGTCAAGCTGGCCAATGCCGCGCCCGAAATGTGGCAAGCGCTGGAGGTCGGCCAGATCGACCTGATCCTGCTCGACATCATGCTGCCCGGCACCAGCGGCATCGACCTGTGCCGTCAGGTGCGCCAGAAGAGTCCGGTCCCGATCATCTTCATCAGCGCCAAGGGCAGCGAGGTCGACCGCGTCGTCGGGCTGGAGCTGGGCGCGGACGATTATCTCGCCAAGCCGTTCGGCACGCGCGAGCTGGTCGCCCGCATCCGCGCGGTGCTGCGTCGCGGCGGGCTGGAGAGCACGCCGGGCGAGCGCGAGGCGGGCATATTGGGCTTTGACGGCTGGACCGCCAACCTGCCCCGGCGCGAGCTGATGTCGCCATCGGGCGCCCAGGTCGAGTTGACGGGGGCCGAGTTCGACCTGCTCGTCGCCTTTCTCGACAATGCCCAGCGCGTCATCGCGCGCGAACGCCTGATCGAGCTGTCGCGCGCGCGGATCGGCGACAGTTCGGATCGCAGCATCGACGTGCTGGTCAGCCGGTTGCGCCGCAAGCTGTCGGGGGCGGGGGGTGCCGCGCCGATCGTCACGGTGCGCGGCGTCGGTTACATGCTCAACGTGCCGGTGGAGCGGCGGTGATCCGCCCCTCGGTCGGCCTGCTCGGCCGGATCGTCGCGATCCTGCTGCTGGCGGTGACGATCGAGTTCGCCGTCTCCACCTATCTCTACGAGCGCGCCAGCCATGTCTCGGTCCGTGACGACGAGGCGCGGCGGCTGGCCGAGCATCTGATCGTCGCGCGCCGCGTCCTCAACGAACGCCCCGCGATCGAACGCCCTGAAGTGGCAGAGGAACTGACCACCGACCGCTATATCGTCGGCTGGTCCACCCAGACCCCGCCGCGCCCGACCATTGCGCCTGCGATGGACAGCATGCGCCGCCAGATCGTCGATTGGGAGCCGTCGCTGGCCGCGACCGACATTCATCTGCGGCTGACCTCGCCGGGGCGGACCTCGATGGTGTCGGGGGACTTGCGGCTGGATGACGGGTCGTTGCTGAGCTTCCGGATGCGCGAGGGGGTTCGGACGCTCGATCTGGCCCTGGGACGGGTGCTGCTGGCGCTGATCCCGGCGATCGCGCTGATGTTCGTCAGCGGCGCGCTGATCGGGCGGATCCTGCATCCGCTCCGCACGCTGGCCCGCGCGGCCGACAAGCTGGGGCGCGGACAGGGTGCCAGTGCCCTGATCGTGCCCGAGCGGGGCCCCAAGGAGGTGCGCCACGTGACCCGTGCCTTCAACCGGATGCAGGCGCGGATCGGGCGGTTGATCGACGAACAGACGCGTGCCCTGGCCGCGGTGGGCCATGACCTGCGCACGCCGCTCGCGCGATTGCGCTTGCGGGCCGATTCCATCCGCGAGGCCGAGGTTCGCGATGCGATCGGCAACGATATCGAGGAAATGGAAGCGATGGTCTCGTCGCTTCTGGCGTTCCTGGGCGGGGAAGGGGATGTCGAACAGCCCGAATTGACCGACCTGGCCATATTGTGCGCCAATCTGGCCGATGACGCCGCCGATCACGGGCGCGACGTCCGCTATGCCGGGCCCGATCATTTCGACTGTCGTCTTCGCCGCTTCGGAATGAAGCGCGCGCTGACCAATCTGGTCGAGAACGCGCTGCACTATGGCCAGCATGCGGTCATCACGCTGGACGTCGAACGCAGCGACGCGGTGCGCATTCGGGTCGAGGATGACGGACCCGGCATTCCCGAGGAGTCGCTCGAACTGGTCCTGGAACCGTTCGTCCGGCTGGACGCGGCGCGGCGGCGCGACACAGTGGGCTTTGGCCTTGGTCTGTCGATCGTCGCGCGGGTCGTCGCGGCCGAAGGCGGGGAGTTGACCCTCGCCAATCGGCCCGAAGGCGGGCTGTGCGCGGAAATTCGCCTGCCGCACTGTCGGACATGATTTGTCACGAACGCGCTGCACGACAGCAAAAAACAACGCGTATATCCTGTCTCTAGAGGAGAGGAGTGACGGGTCGTCGATCAGCGGCCATGACCGGCTTCGGAAGTATTGAAGTCAGCGATCATGGAAGAGGCGCAAGGTCGACGGTCCGTCACGAATGCCGATGCGCCTTTCTGCTTCGGTGCCATCCTGCGACGGTCACCCGCATCTTGCGGAGAGGCCGCCGAACGGTTCGTTGTTTTGACATCATTCGGGAGCATGACCGATGACGATGGAGTTTGATTTGACCGCACTGGAATTGCAGGGTGCCCTGCTGGTGCTCGCGGTGATCATCACCTTCGCCGCGATCGAGGGCTGGAAGGCCCGCTAACCCCTTACCGGTTTCGTCCGGGCTCCCCTGCCGCCCCCCTCCGGCATGAGCCCGATCGAAGGGGGTGGGCGGTCCGACCTCAGGGTCGGGCCGCCTGCTCCGTAACACCCAGCCGGCCCCGGATCGCGTTGAGCAGCTGCCCCGCCGAATAGGGCTTCGTCAGCAGCGCCGCGTCCAGTTCCGCTGCATCGCCCGCCATTCCGCCGTCGCCCGTCGCGAACACGATCGACAGCGTCGGCCGCAATAGCCGCGCCCGTCCCGCCAGCTCGATCCCGGATTCGCCCGGCAGGTTGATGTCGGTCACCAGCACGTTGATCTGCGCCGTCTGAAGAGCGGTCATCGCTTCCTCAGCGGTCACGGCATGGACCACGACGAAGCCCGCTTCCTGCAACACCTCGGCGGTATTGGCGCGGATCAGATCGTCATCCTCCACCAGCAGGATGGTCTGTCCGTCATGCAGCGGATGGACGACCGGCTGGCTGTCGACCGGGTCGCCCGGTGCGGCGTGGCCCGCATCGTCCCTGGGCATCTTGCGTTGCCGCTGATTGGCCAGGACATGGCGGAACTTCCGCGCCAGCGCCTCGCGGGTATAAGGCTTGGACAGGAGCTCGACGCCCTTGTCCAGCCGTCCGCCATGGACGATCGAATTCTCGGTATAGCCAGAAGTGAACAGCACCGCGATATCGGGCAGCCGCTCGCGCGCCTTGCGCGCCAGTTCGGGGCTTTTCAGCGTGCCGGGCATGACGACATCGGTGAAGAGCATGTCGATCGGAATGCCGCTCTCGATGACGTTGAGCGCGCTCTGCGCGTCGACCGCCTTCAGGACGCGGTAACCCAGGTCCGACAGCAGCTCGACCACGGTCGCGCGCACCTCGGCATCGTCCTCGACGACCAGCACGGTTTCGGTGCCGCCGGTGATCGGGCCGGTGTCGACCGCCACCTCGACATCCTCGGCCTCCATCGCGCGCGGCAGATAGAGCTTGATCGTGGTGCCGTGGCCGACCTCGGAATAGATCTTCACATGGCCGCCCGACTGTTTGACGAAGCCATAGACCATCGACAGGCCCAGCCCCGATCCCTTGCCCTCGCTCTTGGTCGAGAAGAAGGGCTCGAACACCTTCTGGATGATGTCCTCGGACATGCCGCTGCCGGTGTCGGATACCGCCAGCATGACATATTGGCCCGGTACCACCTCGTCATGGGTGCGCGCATAGGCGTCGTCGAGATGCGCATTGCCCAGCTCGATGGTCAGCTTGCCCTGACCATCCATCGCGTCGCGCGCGTTGATCGCCAGGTTCAGCAGCGCATTCTCGATCTGGGCCGGGTCGATGAAGGTGTTCCACAGGCCGCCGCCGACGATCGTCTCGATCTCCACGCCCTCGCCGATCGCACGGCGCAGCATGTCGTCCATGCCCTGCACGAAGCGGGTGACGTTGACGACCTTGGGCTCCAGCGCCTGCCGCCGCCCGAAGGCCAGCAATTGCGACGCCAGCTTCGACCCGCGCGAGACGCCCGCCATGGCGTTGGCAACCCGCTGTTCGGCACGGCTGTTGCCCGCCACGTCCTTGCCCAGCAGCTGGAGGTTGCCCGACACGACCTGAAGCAGATTGTTGAAGTCGTGCGCGACGCCGCCGGTCAGCTTGCCGATCGTCTCCATCTTCTGCGCCTGGGCCAGCTTCATCTCGGCCTGGCGGCGCTCGGCGATCTCCTCGATGACGCGGCTTTCCAGCGTCTCGTTGAGCTGGCGGAGCTGCGCCTCGGCGCGTTCGCGGTGATGGACCTGACGCGCCAGCACATTGGCCTGGTCGCGCAGCGCCTGTTCGGCCGCGCGCTGCTCGGTGATGTCGGTATGCACGCCGACCCACTCGACCAGTTCACCATCGGCCCCGACGATCGGCAGGCCCCGGATCGCATAGGTACGCCATTCGCCGTCATGGCGACGGACGCGGTGTTCGTGAACGAACATGCCCTTGGCGGCCACCGCCTTGTTCCAGGCGACGATGCTGTCCGCCGCATCGTCCGGATGGACGGCATTCGCCCAACCGAAATTCTGATATTCCTCGCGGGTCTGGCCGGTGATCGCGGCCCATCCGGGCTGCTCGCCGACCATCCGTCCATCGGCGCTGTTGGTCCACAGCACCCCGTGGACGGCGTCCATCGCGGCGCGGAACCGGCGATTGCTGCGCTCGATCACCTCGGCGTGGCGCATCCGCTCGTCGACATCGAAGACCAGGATATGAAAGCCGACGACCGCGCCCTGTTCGTCCCGGCGGGGAATATAGCGCGTCTCGGCGCGCCGATGGCTGCCGTCGCGGTGCTGGATCCGGACGTCGGCGACCACCGTCTCGCCCGCCAGTGCCCGCTCGATCAGCGGGCGTCGCTCGGCATAATCCTCGTCGGTCAGCACGTCGCTGATCCGGGTGCCCAGCATGGCGTCGGGGTCGACGCCCAGGAACTCGCGGTAATAGCTGTTGGCGAAGCGGTATCGTTCCTCGCGATCGACAAAAGCGACCAGCACGGGCAGCGAGTCGGTGATTACCCGCAGCTCGGCCTCGCTCTCCGCCAGTCGCCGCTCCGCCGCGACCCGCCCGGTATTCTCGACGACGGTGCACATCACCCCGCCGACATCGCCATGGTCGAGATAGACCGGCGTGTAATAGAGGTCGAACACCACCTCTTCGGGCTGCCCTGCACGGGTGACGATCAGCTTCTGATCGTGAAAGGCCAGATCCTCGCCCTGGAATCCCCGCGACAGGATATCGCGATTCCAGTCCCATATTTCGGGCCAGACCTCCGGCACCAGACCACCGAACGCCGACGGATGGCGCGGCCCGGCGATGGTGCGATAGGAGTCGTTATAGATCATCACATGATCCGGACCCCACATCAGGACCTTGGCGATCGGCGAATGGACGATGTTCGCCACGGTCGTGCGCAGCGCGGCGGGCCAGCCGCCGATCGGCCCCAGCGCCGTGGCGGCCCAGTCATGATCGCGCACCCGCTGCCCGCATTCGCCGCCGCCGACCAGCCAGGCGGTCGCCGCGTCGAAAGGCTGCTCCGCGCGCAGCCGTTCGATCGCCGCGACCAGCAGCGCGTGCTCGTCGGGAAAGCGGCCGGTTTCAATGGCATGGACGACATATCGGTCGAGCTGCGCCGGGAGCGGCAGCATTCGCGACAGGGGAGTGTTCATGGATTGACGCATGGGTAAGCTAAACCGCCAAGTCAATCGGCGGTGTCGCCGATTGCACTGATTTCCATCATCTTCTTGTCATGTTGACGATGACCGGTGGGTTAATGGCTGTGGATGGTGCGGCTCCAGGATCAGCGTCGATCCCTCGACCCGCCAGCTCTTGAGCCGCGACAGGAAGTTCATGCCCAGCACGTCCGTCTCGCCGAATGCGGGAGAGATGACGACGGGGATGCCGTCGGCACGGATCGTACCGATCTCCAGCGTCTTCACGCGTCCGGTCTGCGCGCGGATCATGCCGTTGGCCGTGTTGAGCACCACGGGAAAGACCGGGGCGGACGGCCGCAGCCCGGCGGCGCGCGCGGTGTCGGTCGACAAGGCGGTCAGCGTCGCCCCGCTGTCGACCAGCATCCGTCGGCTGACCCCGTCGAGCGTGACCCGTGCCCAGAAATGCCCGTCCGGCGACATCCGGATGCGCACCGTGTCACCGACGACGCTCTGGTCCTGCAGATTGAGGACCTGCATCGCCCGCTGGATATAGGGATCGAACTGTTCGCGCTGTTGCAGAACGACCAGAAGCAGGCCGCCCAGCACCAGCCAGCTGACCAGGTTAATCGCCAACCGCAGGAACGGCACGCGACGCGCGACGATACCCGCGACGACGATCGCCACGACGACGAGCAGCAAGGGCGTGGGGATGCCCCAATCGACAAACATGAAACCGCTATATCCTTGTCGAGCCAGGAAAAGGCCGGATTAGGCTATATCGCGGAATCCGTCTGTACCGTTGCTGACCGTGACGCGATCAGCCCTGATCCGCAACCCCGACATCGGACGCGCTGAAACGCTGGCCGCCATACCAGCGGCGGAAGCTGCCGTCGGGTTGACGGAAATAGCGATTGCCGTTGTGAAGAACTGGTGCGCCCAGCGAACGATAGGCCGCCCAGACGCCATAGACCATGGCGACCACCGCCAGGACCTTGATCCACTCCATCGACTCGTCCCCTTATCGTTATCCCCGGGAGGCTCGCGACAAATAGGGGTGAGATCAAGCAAAATAGATGCTGCACCGCATGGCATTACTTGCCCGATCGATGCTGCACCGCGTCAGGACCTTGAGGAAATGGGCGGCTCAGCCACGGAGATCCGGCAATGCCGAACCGGCGGTGGCGTTCCGCAGCGCGGGTAATGCCGATGCGCGCTCCGCTGACGATCGCGACATCGGTGGCGGTCAGGAGCAGATTGAAGGGGTGCTCGCCGAGAAAGGCCCCGTCCAGGCTCTGGTCGACGCCCAGGGCCGCGCACAGCCGCCCGGGTCCGGCGCAAAGCTGCCTGATGGTGACCCGCCCGCCGCGCCGCCGGTGCATGACCTCCAGGCCATGGACCGGCTCGATGGCGCGAATGAGGACGGCGCTGCCCGGCGTGCCGCAGACGATGTTGAGGCAATGATGCAGCCCGTAGATGCGATAGACATAGGCATGGCCGACCGCTCCGAACATCGCCGCATTGCGCGCGGTCCGGCCGGCGAAGCTGTGCGAGGCCGGATCGGCGGCGTCATAGGCCTCGGTCTCCACGATCGGACCGCCGACGCCGTCGACGAGCAGGGTCACGCCGAGCAGCGCGCGGGCGACGACATCGACCTCCTGCCCGTAAAAGTCGGGCGGCAGCGGCATCATACCTCGGTCGTGCGGGCCTTTCGCCCGTCATTGCCGAAGACCGCCAGATAGCGCGCGATCTCCGCGGGATCGCCATTGGCCTTGGCCGGATTGTCGGAGAGCTTGACGGCGGGGCGGCCATCTACCTCGATCACCTTGGCGACCAGCGAGATCGGCTCCAGCCCCGGCAGCCCGTCGGGATCGCAATCGCGGAAGTCGTTGGTCAGGTTGGTGCCCCAGCCAAAGCTCATCCGGACGCGGCCGTTGAAATGCCGATAGGTCCGCTCGATCGTGTCGACGTCCATGCCATCTGAAAAGATCAGCAGCTTGTCGCGCGGATCGCGGCCATGCTGGCGCCACCAGTCCAGGATCGCCTCGCCCGCTTCGATCGGCGGTGCGCTGTCGGGTCGGAAGCCGGTCCAGTCGGCGACCCAATCGGGTGCATCGCGCAAGAATGCGGCGGTGCCGAACGCGTCGGGCAGGACGATCAGCAGGTTGCCGTGATAATGCTGCCGCCATTCCTGAAGGACGCGGTAGGGGGCCTGGCGCAGCTCGTCATCGGTCCGCGCCATCGCCGCGACGGCCATGGGCAGCTCATGCGCGTTGGTGCCGATCGCCTCCAGATCATTGTCCATCGCCAGCAGCACGTTCGAGGTGCCGATCAGCCGGTCGCCAAGCCCTTCCTTCAACGCCTCCACGCACCAGCGCTGCCACAGGAAACCATGGCGTCGCCGCGTACCGAAATCGGAAATGGCCAGATCGGGAAGCGCCCGCAACCGCTCGACCTTGCCCCAGAGCTTGGCCTTGGCGCGGGCATAGAGGATATCGAGCGCGAAACGGCCCTTGGCATGCAGCGCCACACGGGCACGGAGTTCGTTGACGATGGCGAGCGCGGGAATTTCCCACATCGTCGTCGCGCACCAGGGGCCGTGAAAGCGCAGCTCGAACTGTCCGTCGCGGCGGCTCAGCTCGTATTCGGGAAGCTGGAAATCGGCCAGCCATGCCAGGAAATCCGGCGCGAACATCCGGGTCTGGCCGTAAAAGCTGTTACCGGCCAGCCAGATCAGTTCCTTCTTCGTGAAGCGCAACGTCCGGGCATGGTCGAGCTGCGCGCGCAGCTCCGCCTCGTCGATGACGTCCGCCAGGCGAACCGATCGCGTCCGGTTGTGGAGCGCGAATGTCGCCTGCGTATCCGGATAGAGGTTCCGGATCATCTGAAGCATCAGCAGCTTGTAGAAATCGGTGTCCAGCAGGCTGCGGACGATGGGATCAAGCCGCCAGCCATGGTCCCATGTCCGTGTCGCGATATCGGTGACGGCCATGCCTATCCTTTGTCGGTGCCAGGCCGGACATCATACCAGACCGGCCCGTCGGCCAGCAAATCGGCCACCAGGCGGGAGCCGTCCGCCAGCATCACGGCGGTATCCCGCCAATCGACCTGGCCCTGCGCATCCATCAGCGGGGCCAGGCGAAGCCCCATGACGCAGGTCAGCACCGCATCGCCGTGCCGTCGCTCGAACGCGATCACCCGGTCGCGGCCATGCCCCTTGACGGGAAGCGGCCGGTAATCGCCCTCGGCAAACAGCGCGAGGTATCGACGGCGCGCGTCGAGAAACCCGGCGAGCAGGTCCAGCTTCGGACAGCCGCCTTCTGCCAGTGCCCTTTCGCGAGCAGGATAGTCGACCGGACGACGATTGTCGGGATCGACCAGGCTGAGATCGGCGAACTCCGTACCCTGATAACAATCGGGTATGCCCGGCACCGTATAGCGCAGCGCCAGTTGCACCAGCGAATTGGCCGAGGCCGCCGGTGCGATCCGCCGCAACAGGTCGTGCAGGCGCGCTCGAAATGGCTCACCCTCCGCGCCGTCGATCAGGGCTTCGGCCAGAGCGTTGCAGCGCCCCTCATAATCCTCGTCCGGGGCTTCCCAGGACGAGCGCAGCTTGGCCTCGCGCAACGCCTTTTCCTGCCACGCCGTCACCCGCTCCGCGAAATCGCCCAGATCCTCCGGCCGGGGCCAGGCACCGATCAGTGTCTGGACGAGCATGTACCAGTCCGCTGGATCGACCCCTTCGGACAGGGCCAGCGTGTCCTGCCGCCACCCTTCGACCGCGATGCGCCAGTCGTCCGGGATCGCGCTCAACACCGCAAGGCGGGCGCGCACATCCTCGCCGCGCTTATGGTCATGGGTGGCGGTGGTCAGCATCGCATGCGGGAATGTCTTGGCCCTTCCCGACATCCGGTCGTGAAAGGCCGCGATCGGCAGGCTCATCCGCCCCGCGTCGAACCCGACATCGTTGCGCGAGAGCAGGACACCGTGCCGATAAAAGGCGGTGTCCTCGACCGCCTTGGCGGCGATCGGCGCGGACAATTGCTGGAAACGGCGCACCGCCTCGGCCAGCAGGGCGCGGTCCGCGTCACCTTCGCCCGCCAGCCAGGCGAGGATCTGGTCGACCACGAAGGTTTCGCCCGGCGGGATGAAATGCTCGACCCGTGACCGGGCCTGCCCGCGCACCTCGGCATCCGTCGCGGGCGCGTCGGGGCCGTAGGTGCGATAGACCGGGAAGACCCAGAGCAAGCGCTCGATCGCGCGGCGGAGCATGGCGGTCGTGATCGCCCCCTCCAGCGCCGGGTCGGATGCCGTCAGCGCGGCGAAGGCCGCCATGCATCCGTCCAGCTGTCCTGCGAACTGCCAGGCCAGCAAATCCTGCCGCGCCTGCAATTCCTCGGGCGCGAAATCGGCCGTCCGTCCGCTCAGCTGTGCCCAGAGTTCGGCGAGCGGTCGCGTGCCTTCCGGCGCATGGAGAAGGGCGGCGACCTCTTCCATGAAATCATAGCCGCTGGTGCCGTCCACCCCCCAGCCGCGGCCCATCTCCTCGTCGGCGCCGAGGATCTTCTCGACCACGATATAGGCGCGGTTGCCGTCGTCGCGAGGGATGGCATCGAACCGCGCGCGCAGTTTCCGGCCATAGCCGATCGGGTCGGTCAGCCCGTCGATATGGTCGATCCGCACGCCGTCGATCAGTCCCTCGGCATAGAGGCGGAAATAGAGCGCATGGGTCTCCTCGAATACGGCATCGTCCTCAACGCGAAGCCCGGCCAGTTCGTTGATCGTGAAGAAGCGCCGCCAGTTGAGTTCGTCATTGGACACGCGCCACGAGGCCAGCCGGTAATGCTGGCGGTCGAGCAGTTCGGCGATCGACAGGATTTCGGCCTCGTCCTGATCGGCGTCGCGGATCGGCAGGCGGTGTTCGCCATAAGCGACGACCTCCGCCCGTCCGTCGGTCCGCTCGACGGTGATCTGTCCTTCGGCCAGGACGTGGGAGAGCGGGTCCCCCAGGATGGGCAGGACGAGCCTCTGCGACCAGTCGATGTCGAAGAACCGGGCATAGCGGCTGTCGGGCCCCGCGCGCAGCATGTCGTTCCACCATTCGTTACCGCCGCCCGCCACGCCCATATGGTTGGGGACGATATCGATGATGACGCCCATGCCTCGCGCCCGCGCCGCCAGGGCCAGTGACCGGAAGCCATCCTCGCCCCCCAGTTCGGGATTGATCCGCGTCGGGTCGATCACGTCATAGCCGTGCATCGACCCCGCCGTGGCCGTGGTGATCGGCGAGGCATAGACATGGCTGATCCCCAGTCGATCGAGATAGGGCAGCAGCGCTTCCGCACGACCGAAGGGGAAGTCCTTGTGGAACTGGAATCGATAGGTGGCGCGCGGCGTCATGGCGACGTCCTTTGGTTCGAGCGGGTCAGCGGGCGTTGAGCGTGGCGATGCGGTCGGCGACGTCGGGGTCCGCCAGCAGCGGCTCCAGCCTGTCGGGCAGGCGGCGGCGCCAATTGGGGTGCTCGTCGGTGGTGCCGGGCAGGTTGGGCTGTTCCTCCAGCGCCAGCAGATCCTCGATCGGCACGATCGCGAGCGGGCAGGGGGTGGCGGCCACCGCCGCGATCGCGGCACCGACGACGGCGGCGGGGTCGTCGGGCAGGGGAGCGGCATCGCCGATCACCACCCATAGCGCCTCGCGTTCGCTATCGCGGCTCGCGGCGTCTTCGTCAGACACCGACTTGCCCGCGATCCGCGCCCGCCATTCGAGATCGCGGCCGCGCCACCATCCCGCGACCGTCGCAATGTCATGGGTCGCGGTCATCGAAATGGCCTCGGCATCCCATTTCTCCGGCGGGATGAAGCCACCGTCCGAGTCCCGCTCGAAGGGCAGGACCCGCATGCCGAGCATCCCGGCCTTTGCCATGCTGTCGCGAAATCCTGGCGGCACGGTGCCCAGATCCTCGCCGATGACGATGGCGCCGCGTCCCTGATTGGCGCGGTGCGCCTCGATCTTCAGGATGCGCAGCATGTCTTCGAACGGCATCGCCAGATAGGCGCCCTGATCGGCGGCGGCGCCTTCGGGGATGACCCACAGGCGGCACAGACCGAGCGCATGGTCGATCCGCACGCCACCGGCATGCGCGAACACGGCGCGCAGCGTGGCGATGAAGGGCGCGAACCCCTGTCTGCGCAGCGCGAAGGGCGACAGCGCGGTGATCCCCCAATTCTGTCCGTCGGGGCCCAGCGGGTCCGGCGGCGCGCCGATGGACAGGCCGGTGAGCAGCTCGTCGGGGCGGCTCCAGGCGTCCGCGCCGTCCCCGGCCACGCCGATGGCGAGATCAGCGATCAGCCCGATCCCCATCCCGCCATCGCGGGCCGCCATGGCAGCGTCGTGCAGCGCGCGGTCGGCGTGCCACTGGGCAAAGGCATGGAAGGCGATCGCATCCCGGTGCTCGTCGGCAAAGGCCTGCACCGCCGGACCGGCGAAATCACGATAATGCGCGGGCCAGTCGCGCCACCCTTGCGCGCCGGTGCGGGCGTGGAAATAGCCTTGCAGCGCGTCGAACAGGGCCTGGTGCTCCAGCACCTCGCCCTGCTGGTCGCGCCAGTGCTGGAACGCCTGCCGATCTGTCCCGGCCAATCGGTCGAAGACCACGCGAAGGTCGCGCATCCGGTCCGGTGCGGCGCTGGCCCAGTCGATCAGCTCGGGCTGATTCGGCACAGGCTCCCCGGCCGGCGCCAGCCAGACGTTGCGGAACAGGCGGCTCGACGGCGCATAGGGGCTGAACCGGCGGGCCTCGGCGGGGAACAGGGCGTGGACCGGGCTGATCGCCAGGGCGGAAGCCCCCGCATGGGCCATTGCTCCCGCCGCCGAGGCCAGGCTCGCGAAGTCGCCATAGGCGCCGCCGCCTTCCCGAAGCGACGGGATCTGGACCGCGCTGCCCCAATGGCGTCCGGCGGGCGGTGCCGGGCAGCGAAGCGGGGCGACGGCGACCGTCACGAAGCGGTCGTCCTGCTCCAGTCGATGATAGCCCCATGACCTCGGTGCGGGGAGCGACACCCGGTCGGCATGGCCGGTCAGGACGACAGGGCAAGCCTCACCATCTTCCAGGATCAGCCGCGCATTCCCCGGCCACCAATCCGGCGGCAGGAGGACGGCATCGCCCAGATCGGCGGAGACGAACGTCTCCTCCCCGACCCTAGTGTCCAGCCGGTCGAGGATCGCGCCCAGTGCCTCGTCCGAGACCTGCTGGTCCCGGCCCTTGGCATCCTGCCACGCCACCGACAGACCGGCGGCTTCGGCGCGGGCGTGAAGGTCGCTCATCGTGCGATCCATGCGGCGAAGCGGTCGCCTTCACGATAGATCAGTTCCGCCTCCTCGTCACCGATCGGCGACGGCGCCTCGCCCAGATCGATCGCGATGGTCAGCGTCGCGCCGTCTCCCATCCGCCAGCGGGCCTTGACCGCCGCCGGCCCGCAGACCTCCGCCGCCAGCCCGACCGTATCCTTCAGGCGCGGCACGATATGCGCGTGGCGCAGGCTCAGCAATTCGCGGTACAGCGCCCGCCACTCGCCCGCCTGCGGTCCCGGCTCGGGGACTGACGCCTCGAAGGTCGAGTGCGCATTGGGGTCGGGAATGCGCGCGCGTGCCGCCTCGTCGGCAAAGGCGTCGAACTTGGCGAATTCGCGGCGACGCCCCTCGCGCACCGCGTCGGCCAGTTCGTCATGAAAATCGGTGAAGAACAGGAACGGGCTCTCGCTCCCCTCATCCTCGCCCATGAACAATAGCGGGATCTGCGGCCCGAGCAGCAGCAGCGCGGTCGCCGCGCGTAGCCGTTCGCGGTCGGTCAGCCGGATCAGCCGCTCGCCCATCGCCCGGTTGCCGACCTGGTCGTGGTTCTGAAGGAACGCGACGAAGGCGGTGCTGGGCAGGTCGCCCGACGGCTTGCCACGCGGCTTGCCGTCATGATTGGGCGAACCCTCGCCCTGATAGATGAAGCCTTCCTTCAGGCAGCGTGCCAGCCGCTCGGCGGGACGATCCGCGAAGTCGCCATAATAGGCGCTCGTCTCGCCCGTCAGCAGGACATGGAGGACGTTGTGGAAATCGTCGTTCCACTGCGCGTCATAGCCACCCGGCGTCAGGCGCTCCGCATCGTTCTTCTCGTTTTCGAGCACGAGATGGACATGCCGCTCGGGCAGGGCGGCGCGGATTTCTGCTGCCATCCGGTCGAGGAAGCCGTCATTCTCGATCGCATGGACCGCGTCGAACCGCAGTCCGTCGATCCGATAGTCGCGCAGCCACATCAAGGCGTTGTCGACGAAGTAGCGATGGACCGGATCGGCATCGACCGCCACCGCGCCGCCCCAGGGCGTATCGACATCCTGATGGAAAAAGGCACCGGCATAGGCGCCCAGATAATTCCCGTCCGGCCCGAAATGGTTATAGACCACGTCGAGAAAGACCGAGAGGCCCAGCGAATGCGCGGTGTCGACCAGCGTCTTCAACTCGGCGGGCGAACCATAGGCTTCGGCCACCGCGTAGGGCAGGACGCCGTCATAGCCCCAGTTGCGGGTGCCGCCAAAGGCGTTGACCGGCATCAGCTCGATCGCGGTGATCCCCGACGCAGCCATCGCGCCCAGCCGTTCGCGAACGCCCGAAAAGCCGCCAAGCGTGCCCGCATGCACCTCCAGCAGCACCGTCTCTTCCCAAGGGCGTCCGCGCCATTCGGTCGCGCTCCAGGCGAAGGACGGATCGACGACCACGCTCCAGCCATGGACGCCGCCCGACTGGAGCCGTGAGGCGGGATCGGGAACGGCAAGATCGGGGGCGACCCTGAACCGGTAGCGGGTGCCCGGCGGGGCAGGGGCCTCGCCGGTGAACCAGCCATCGGGGTCGCGCACCATGGCGACCTCGCCGCCGCCGTCGATCTCCAGCGTGACTGACGGCCGGTCCGGTGCCCACAGACGGAAGCGGGTATCCGCGCCGTCGCGCAGTTCGGGGCCCCAATGCGTCATGCCGCGATCCCATTGCGCCAGGTGACCAGCACGGCACTTTGCGGCTCGACCTCATAGCTGTCGTCGATCGCGACCTCGCCCTGCTCCGGCTTGGCGCTGTCGATCAGGACGGTGCGGTCGGCATGGGGCGGGGGCAGGGTGAAGGTGATCGGATCGGCCGACGCGTTGAGGAGCAGCGACACCGCCTCGACCTCGCCATCCTCGGTCACCGAGGCCCGGCGCATCATCAGCGCGCGGCCTTCCGGGTTCTGCCAGTCCTCGGGCGACAGCTGATTGCCGCGCTCGTCCCACCATTCGATATCGTTGATCCCGTGCCCCGGCGTATCCTGGCCATACAGGAACTGGGGTGCGCGCAGCACGGGGAAACGGCGGCGCAACTCGGCCAGCCGCGCGGTGAAGGCGATCATCGTCTCGCCATCCTCCGACGCCGCCGCCTTCCAGTCGAGCCAGCTGATCTCGTTATCCTGGCAATAGGCGTTGTTGTTGCCGCGCTGCGTCCGGCCGAACTCGTCCCCCGCCACGATCATCGGCGTGCCGAGCGAGGTGAGCAGCGTCGTCATCATCGACCGCATCACCCGGCCGCGCGCCGCGTTGATGCCCGGATCGTCGGTCGGCCCCTCCGCGCCCCAGTTGCGCGAGTAATTCTCGGAATGGCCGTCGCGATTGTCTTCCTTATTGGCCTCGTTATGCCGCTCTTCGTACATGACGGTATCGGCCAGGGTGAAGCCGTCATGCGCCGCCAGCATGTTGAGGCTGGCCCAGGGACGCCGCGCCCGCCGGTCGAACAGGTCCCCCGATCCGGCCAGTCGCGCCGCCAGATCACCGCGCTGGCCGGGGTCGCCCCGCCAATATTTGCGCACGGTGTCGCGGTACTTGTCGTTCCATTCGGAGAAGCCGGGCGGGAAATTGCCGAGCTGATAGCCGCCGGGGCCGACATCCCAAGGCTCGGTCAGCAGCTTGAGCCGCCCCAGTACCGGGTCCTGTCGCAGCACGTCGAAAAAGGCCGAGCCCGGATCGAAACCGTCGGCCTCGCGCCCCAGCGTCAGGCCGAGGTCGAAGCGGAACCCGTCGATCCCGAAGCTGGTCGCCCAATAGCGCAGCGAGTCCGCGACCATCTGGATCACCCGCGCCTTGGACAGGTTCAGCGTATTGCCGGTGCCGGTGTCGTTGATCGTATAGCGCGGCTGATCCTGGACCAGCCGATAATAGCTGGCATTGTCGAGACCGCGCCACGACAAAGTCGGGCCCTTTTCCGACCCTTCGCAGGTATGGTTGTAGACGACGTCGAGAATCACCTCGATCCCGGCCTTGTGCAGCCGGTGGACCGCACGGCGAAGCTCGTCCTGCGTATCGGTCGCGAAATAGGCCTGCTCGGGCGCGAAGAAGCCCAGCGTGTTATAGCCCCAATAATTGCGCAGTCCCTTTTCCTGAAGGAAACGGTCCTGGGTAAAGCTGTGGATCGGCAGCAGTTCGATGGCGGTGACGCCGATCCGCTTCAGATGCTTGATGACCGCCGGATGGCCGAGCCCGGCATAGGTGCCCCGCTCGCGCGGCGGCACCAGTTCCATCAGCTTGGTCAGCCCCTTGACGTGCGCTTCGTAGATGACGGTTTCCGACCAGGGCGTGTTGGGCTTTACATCGCGCGACCAGTCGAAATGATCGTCCACCACCACCGCCTTGGGCATGGCGGCGGCGCTGTCGCGCTTGTCGAAGCTCAGATCCTCCTTCTTGGAGCGGATCTGATAGCCGTGCAGCGCATCGGTCCACTTGATCTCGCCATGCAGCTTGCGGGCATAGGGGTCGAGCAACAGCTTGTTGGGGTTGAAGCGGTGTCCCGCCTCCGGCTCATAGGGGCCATGCGCGCGGTAGCCGTAGAGGAGGCCGGGCCCGACATCGGGCAGATAGCCGTGCCACACCTCGTCCGTGCATTCGGGCAGCGTATAGCGGCGCAACTCGCGCTTGCCCTGAGGGTCGAAGATGCAGAGTTCGATCCGGTCGGCATTGGCGGAGAAGACGGCGAAGTTGACGCCTTCGCCATCGAACGTGGCACCCAGCGGATGGGGCGAACCGGCAAGCATCTGGTCGGGCAAAGCGGTCAAAGAGGGTCTCCGGCAAAAGTCGAATGACTATCCGTGGGGTCAACGCAAGAAGGGGGAAGCGAGGGGCCGCATCCGGCCCGTCGCTCTTGAACCACCCGCCAGGCGGGCGGCGTTATTCGGTCTTGGCGGCGCGCGGCTTGCGCGCCTTCGCCTTGGGGGCGGGAGCCGTGGTTTCGGTTTCGGCCGGGGAGGTCAGCTTGCTGCTTTTCCGACGCGTGACGGCGGCCTTGGGCTGGGGAGCGGGTTCCGCAGCCTGGGGCTTGTCCTCGGTCTGGACAGGCTCGGGGGCGGCCGGTGAGGGGTCGGCACCGGCCAGTTCGCGTTCCGCCATTTCCCAATGTTCGCGGTCGCGCCCATGCGGCTCGCCTTCGGCTTGCCAGATGCCATAGGCCCGTTCGCGAAGCTGTTCGTCCCTGTTGTCCACCATCGACTCCTTGAAGTGACGTCAATTGTCATCGGCAGCGTAACGATTGATCCTGTCATTCCGCTCCCCAAGAAGCGAATAGATAATGATCAGCTGGCGCCAGTGGGCGACTTGACCTTGACCGGCGCGGGGCGATCGACCGCGGACAGGGTCTGGCGTTGGCTGGCAGGATCGATCCGCCGGGTACGGGTGAAGGGCGGCAGTTCCACCCGGCCGCCGGTCCTCAGCGCCTGCTTGATTCCCTCGATCACGCGTAGGTCGGACAATCCTTCCTCCGCATCCGGCTCCGGATCGCGATCGTTCAGGATGCAGTCGGAGAAATAGCGCATCTCGCCGCCGAAATGATCGGTGTGCTTGAAGGCTTCGTGGCTCTTCTTGTCGTCGATCGTCACATTCTGCTCGATCGCCGACTGGAAGCCATAGGCCGGGCTCATATGGATCGAGCCCTTCATGCCTGCGACGATCAGGCTGTCGACATCGTTCATCGCATAGCTGACGGTGAAGCTGGCAAGCTTGTCGCCCGGCATCCGCAGCACGACGGCGAAGGTGTCGTCCAGATCGCCCAGACCCGCGCTCGGCTGGCGCGTGGCGACCGCGCTTTCGACCGCGACCGGCTCGGCGCCGAACAGATAGCGGATGGCGTTGATCGGATAAGGCGCCATGTCGAACAGCGGCCCGGCCTCCAGACCATGTTTGGCGCGGTGGTTGTCGGGGTCCAGCTTCTGCCCGAAGCAGGAGGTGAAGGCGACCAGTTCGCCCAATTCGCCGTTGCGGATCTTCTCGATCGCATCGAGCGTGCCCGGCTCGAAATGCAGGCGATAGGCGGTCATCAGCTTGGCGGAGGAGCGGCGCTCTGCGTCCTGAATGGCGCGGCCCTGTTCGACAGAGATTTCCAGCGGCTTTTCGCACAGGACATGGATGCCCGCTTCCAGCGCCGGAATGGCGAATTCGGCATGGCGCCAGTTGGGCGTGCCCAGATAGATGGCATCGCAGACATTGGCGGTCAGCAGCTTGCCGAACTCGTCATAGGAATAGACATGCTCGACACCGTATTTCTCGGCAAGCAGGCGTCCCTTTTCCGCATCGCCGGTGACGATCGTGGTCAGCTCGGAATTGCCGGTATGGCGGATGCCGGGCAGCATCGCCGATTGAGTGATGTCGCCCGCGCCGACGACTGCGTAGCGCACTTTCTTGGTGCCGAATCCGAATGCCGATGCCAGGCTCATGGCGATGCTCCCAATAGACAGGTCGGATGTTGCAACGCGCAAATCACGGGAAGGTCCCACGGAGATTTAACGGTTCTGGCGAGTTTCCATGCTCCTAACCTAGATTGTCTTTCCGCCAGCGGAGCCTGCGCCATCGTGACACTGCCCGATCAGCACCCCGACCCGCTTCGCGACCAGCACGGCTTTCTGCACCTCGAAGATTATGCCGCGCTCGGTGACGGGCGTAGCGTGGCGCTGAGCGGGGCGGACGGAGCGATCGACTGGTGGTGCGTGCCCAACATGGACTCCCCGCCGCTGTTCGACCGGCTGCTCGACGCCGAACGCGGCGGCACCTTCGCGATCACCCCGGTCGAGCCGTTCACGGTCGAGCGCCGCTATCGCCCCGACAGCAACGTGCTGGAGACGATCTTCACCACCGCCTCGGGCCGCGCCAAGCTGGTCGAGTCGATCAACAGCGGCACGGCGGGGCGATTGCCCTGGGCGGAGCTGGCGCGGCGGGTGGAGGGGCTGGACGGCCATGTCCGCTTCGGCATCACCCTGCGCTTCAGCCGACGCGCGGACACGGTCAGCCCCTATTTCGCGCCCGCCGGGGGGCATAATGTCTTCCATGTCGACCGGGTGCTCGGCATATTCCGGCATTGCGGCCATGTCGTGATCGATCATCTGGAGGATGGGCTGGTGACGGGCCATACCTCGGTCGCGCCGGGCGATCGCGCCCGGATCGCGCTGATCGCCGGGGAGGACGAGCCGCTGGTCTGCCAGGACATCGAACAGATCGATGCTCGGATCGACCTGTCCGACGCCGAATGGCGGCAATGGGCCGCCGGACTGAAAGTGCTGGAGGCCCAGCGCGACCGGGTGTTACGCAGCGCGCTCGCGCTGAAGCTGCTGCTCTATTCGCCCACCGGCGCGATCACGGCGGCGGCGACGACCTCCTTGCCCGAGGGGATCGGCGGGCAGAAGAATTACGACTATCGCTACGCCTGGGTTCGCGACGCGGGCTATACGATCAAGGCGTTCCTGCGGATCGGCGCGCATGCCGAGGCGAAGGCAGCCTTTACCTGGCTGCTCAAGCGGCTGGGCGAGGGACAGCCTCAGGTCTGCTACACGCTCGACGGACGCCCCGTGCCCGCGGAGCGCGAGATCGCGGTGAGCGGCTATCGCCATTCCCGGCCGGTGCGTGTCGGCAATCTGGCGGGTGGCCAGCATCAGCACGGCATCTATGGCGACATATTCGAGACGGCGAGCCGCTTCGTCGCGTGCGGCAATTTCCTCGACACCTCCAGTGCCGAGACGCTGTCGCATCTGGCCGATGCCTGCGCGGATCGCTGGCGCCAGCCCGATGCGGGCATCTGGGAATTGCCGGAGGAACGGCATTACACCATGTCCAAGATCAGCTGCTGGCAGGCGCTGGCCCGCGCGGTGGAGCTGGCCGACGAGGGACAGATTCCCACCACCTGTCGCGACCGCTGGGCGCGGGAGCGGGACCGGATCGAGGCGTGGATCGGCGAGCATTGCTGGTCGGAAGCGCGTGGCGCCTATCTGATGCACCCCGACAGCGAAGCGCTCGACGCCAGTCTGGCGCTTGCCGTGCGCTTCCGGTTCGATGGGCAGGACCGGCTGGCCCGGACGCTGGACGCGCTCGACCGCGAACTGGGGGCGGGGGCGTTCCATTATCGCTATTCGGGCGTGGAGAAGGAGGAGGCATGCTTCCTGGCCTGCACCTTCTGGATGATCGAGGCGCGCGCGATCCTGGGCCAGCAGGATGCGGCTCAGGCCGCGTTCGACGCCGCGACACAGGCTCTCGATAGCCGGGGGGCGGGGCTCTATGCCGAGATGATCGATCCCGAGACGGGGCATTATCTGGGCAACATGCCGCAGGGGCTGACCCATTTGGCGGTCATTCAGGCGGCGGCCACGCTGGCGGGCGAGGAACTCTAGCCGAGCATGGTGGCGGACCCGCGGCCGACTTGCTAGCAGCGGGGCGATGACCGCCGCCCAGCCCGATCCCGCCCTGGCCTTCCTCGACGGGGGCGGCGAGGCGACGCGCCTGATCCTCGCGCGCGACTGGACCGACCATCCTCTGGGACCGCCCCGAAATTGGCCGGAAACGTTCCGCGTCGCGCTCAGCCTGGTGCTCAACTCACCGGAATCGATGATTCTGGCCTGGGGGCCGGATCTTCATTTCTTCTTCAACGAAACCTATTTTCCGCTGCTCGGTCCCCGACTGCCCTGGGCGATGGGCGCGCGTTTCGACGAGGTATGGGCCGACGCGCTGGAACAGGCGCGGCCGATCATCGACGATGCGCTGGCAGGGCGGACCCAGCGTTTCGTCGATCTGCCCTGGAAGCTGGATACCGACCGGGGCGAGGCGCACACCTTCTGGTCCTTTTCCTATTCGCGCGTTCTCGACGGCCAGGGCGATGTCGCGGGGCTGTTCATCTTCACCAACGAGACGACGGCGCGCGTCCATGCCGACGCAGCTCTGCGTGACAGCCAGCTGCAATTGTCGCAGGCGCTGGAGGAGCTGCGCGGGCTCAACGTCACGCTCGAACAGCGGATCATCGAACGGACCGCCGAGCGCGACCGCATGTGGGACGTATCCCCCGACCTGCTCGCCGTGCTCGATGCCGAAGGCGTGATCCAGCGGACCAACCCGGCCTGGGGCAAGCTGCTCGGCTATGGCGGACAGGCGCTGGTCGGACGGTCGGTGATGGAACTGGTTCACCCCGACGATCTGGCCGGGGCGCAAGAGGCCCTCAGCAATTCGCTGACCCGGCAGGTCTCGCGAATCGAGGTTCGAATGCGCCACGCCCAGGGCGATTACGAGTGGATCGCCTGGGTCGGCGCCTCCAGCGCGCGCGAAGTTTTCGCGGTCGGTCGCCATATCACCCAGCAGAAAGCGGCGGAGGAGGCGCTGCGTCAGACCGAGGAGCAGCTGCGTCAGGCGCAGAAGCTGGAGGCGATCGGCCAGCTGACCGGCAGCGTCGCGCACGACTTCAACAATCTGCTGACCGTCATTCGCGGCTCGATCGACCTGATTCGCCGCCCCCAGTTCCCGCCCGAGCGCCGCCAGCGCCAGATCGAGGCGATCGCGGATGCCGCCGACCGCGCCGCCAAGCTGACCGCACAGTTGCTGGCCTTTGCCCGGCGGCAACCGCTGACGCCCGAGGTGGTCGATGTCGGGGCAAGCATCATGACGCTGTCCGACATGATCGCCACGCTGTCGGGGCCGGGCATCCGGCTGGTCTTCGATCTGCCGGATCGGCCGTGCCATGCCCATGTCGACCGCAGCCAGTTTGACACCGCGATCGTCAACATGGCGGTCAATGCCCGCGACGCGATGGCGGGGAAGGGGACGCTGACCATCCGCGTCTGGTCGGAGGCGGAGCCGCAAGGAGCGGACCAGGTCCGGATCGCGATCATCGATACCGGCGAGGGCATGCCCGCCGACCGGCTCGACCAGATTTTCGAACCCTTCTTCACCACCAAGCGGCTGGGGGCAGGCACCGGCCTGGGTCTCAGCCAGGTGTTCGGCTTTGCGCGCCAGTCCGGCGGCGATGTGCATGTCGCGAGCACGCCGGGGCAGGGCGCGACCTTCACCCTGGTCCTGCCCCGGACCGACGGCCTGCCCGCCGCCGATCGGCAGCAGGGCGATCCGCGCGCAGCGAACGGGACTGAGCGCTGCGTGCTGGTGGTCGAGGACAATGTGGAGGTCGGGCAGTTCGCGGTCGAGGCGCTACAGACGCTGGGCTATCGCACGGTCATCGCGACCAATGCGGCGGCGGCCATGGAGGAACTGAAGGCCGGGGCGGAGCGGTTCGACCTGGTATTTTCCGACGTCATGATGCCGGGCCAGTCGGGCATCGATTTTGCGCACGATATCGCCCGGCTCCACCCACAGCTGCGCATTCTGCTCACCAGCGGTTATAGCCGGGTGATTGCCGACGAGGGGAGCCATGGCTTCGCGTTGCTCCGCAAACCCTATACGCTTGCGGAGCTCGCCCAGCAGATCGATCGGCTGTTCGGCGTCTGACGCTCAGTCGAGATCATTCTCACTGACCACGACCAGCGCCTGCTCCATGTCCCGGCCCAGCGCGGTCAGCGCGGCGTCGAGAATATCGTCGGAGTAGCGATCGAACATCTCGACGGCATCGCCATCGGGGACGTCGCCGCTCAGGGCTTCGAGCAGGTCGTATTGGACGGCGAACTGATATTCCTCGCCCTCCAGCTCGGCCACGAATTCGACCTGCCGGTCCGCGACATTGTCCTCGACCGTTTCCTTGATAACCGTCAGCGTGTCGTCCGCCATGGCGTGCCTTTCCTGAATGTTCGCGACGGGGACGCGGCAGACGCCCCCGGGTTCCCTGATCGAGTGCGGTTATTTTACCCGGTGCCAGCGCTGCTCGCGACAGCCCAGCCGCCCGAGCAGGCATCCCTCGCCGACCAAAGTCCGCGCATCGAGTTGGGTGATCGTGCCCTCGACCTCGCGACCGATGTCCGGCACGAAGACCGTGCCCGCCCAGCGCCCCGGCTCTTCCTCCTCGAAATCGGTGAACAGCCGCGTGCCCACCAGGCGGGGCGAGCCGCCGCGCGCGGCATCGGCCTTGGCCTGTTCGCTCGCCCAGACCACCGTGCCGCACATCAGCTCCGCGTCGGGGCCACGGCCGCAGGGGGCGAAGCGGACCTGCACGGTGTTGGACGGATTGGCCCAGGTGCCCGCAGGCACCCGCGCGTCCGCCGCTCCGGCCATGCCGATCCCTGCCATCGCCGCGGCGGCCATTGCTATCCAGCGCTTCCTGTTCGTCATCCTGTTTCCCGTCATGCATCCCCTGTCGAAAACCGATGTAGGGCGCGATCCGGCCAAAACAAAACGGCCGGCGGATCGCTCCACCGGCCGCCCGCATGAGATTGGTCGATCGGGATCAGGACGCGCGCTTGGCGAGTTCCTTGTTGATCCCCAGCGCGGCGAGCGTGGCGACCGCACCCGACAGCAGATAGGCGCCGACCGACAGCAGGCCGAAATGGCTCGACAGCAGCAGCGCGGCGAGCGGTGCGAAGCCCGCACCGATCAGCCAGGCGAGGTCCGAGGTGATCGCGGCGCCGGTATAGCGGCGAAGCGACGAGAAGCCCGAGTTGATCGCACCCGACGACTGGCCGAAGCCCAGGCCGAGCAGCAGGAAGCCAAGCACGATGTAGATCGTCTCGCCCGTGCCGCCATTATCCAGCAGCTGCGGCGCGAAGCCGGCAAAGGCCGCGATGCCCGCCGCCGAGAAGCCCAGCAGCGTGCGACGGCCGACCCGGTCGGCGATCTTGCCCGAGGCGAGGATGGCGAACACGCCGACGATGCTGCCGATGATCTCGATCATCATGAAGTCCTGCGGGCGCTCCTTGTTGAACAGGACGACCCAGGACAGCGGGAACACGGTCACGATGTGGAACATGGCGAAGCTGGCGAGCGGCGCGAAGGCGCCCAGAAGGACGGTGCGGCCCTCGGTGCTCAGCGTCTCGCCGACCGGCGCGGGCTGAAGCTCGCGGCTTTCGAACAGGCGCTGGAACTCGGGCGTGGCGACGATGCGCAGGCGTGCGAACAGCGCCACGACGTTGATCGCGAACGCCACGAAGAACGGATAGCGCCAGCCCCAGTCGAGGAAGTCCGCCCGACTGAGGGTGGTCAGGAAGAAGGCGAACAGGCCGTTGGCCACCAGCAGGCCGAGCGGCGCGCCCAGCTGCGGGATCATCGCATACCAGCCGCGACGACGCTCTGGCGCGTTGAGCGACAGGAGCGAGGGCAGGCCGTCCCACGCCCCGCCCAGCGCTAGGCCCTGCATGACGCGGAAGATGCCGAGCAGCACGGCCGCCGACGTGCCGATCTGCGCATAGCCGGGCAGGAAGGCGATCGCCATGGTCGACCCGCCGAGCAGGAACAGTGCGATGGTCAGCTTGACGCCGCGACCGAGATTGCGGTCGACCGCCATGAAGATGAAGGTGCCGATCGGGCGGGCGATGAACGCCAGCGCGAACAGCGCGAACGAATAGATCGTGCCGGTCAGCGCGTCGACGTAGGGAAAGATCAGCGACGGGAACACCAGCACCGAGGCGATGGCGTACACGAAGAAGTCGAAGAACTCCGACGTACGCCCGATGATGACGCCGATGGCGATGTCGCCCGGGGCGACATGGTGCGGATCGCGGGCATTGACCAGCCGCGCGTCCCGCTCAAGGGGCGTCGAGGTCGATGCGGTTAACTCTGCGCTCATCGGCTGCCAGTCCTGATTTCTTGCATTTTCATCTCGGCGGAACGGTGGCGGCGCAAAACGACCGCACAAAACCGCCATTCTGTTGCGCCTATGCGCCTTTCGACGGGCCGGGGGGATTGGACAAACTGTCCAATGTGCGCAGGTGCAGCAAAGGCGTAGCGGCCCTTGCCATATGTCTCATTCGTCGAGCCTTGCGCGCCTGCGCCCTCTTCGCTGGGCCGCCTTGCCCCTCCTGGCCATGCTGGGGGGATGCGATGCGGTCGTGCTAAACCCTGCCGGTGACGTTGCCGTGCAGCAACGCGATCTGGTGCTGATCGCGACGGCCCTGATGCTGCTCATCATCATTCCGGTGATGGCGCTGACGGTGCTGTTCGCGTGGCGCTATCGCAAGAGCAACACGCAGGCCGAATATGATCCGGAGTTCGATCACTCCACCATGCTCGAGCTGGTGATCTGGTCGGCACCGCTGCTGATCATCATCTGCCTGGGCGCGGTGACGTGGACGAGCACCCATCTGCTCGACCCGTATCGCCCGATCGAACGGACGGCCCCCGGCCAGCCGATCGCCTCCAACGTCAAGCCGCTCGAGGTCCAGGTCGTCGCGCTCGACTGGAAATGGCTGTTCATCTATCCCGAACAGGGCATCGCCACGATCAACGAACTGGCGCTGCCGGTCGACCGGCCCGTCGAGTTCCGCCTGACCGGCACCTCGGTGATGAACGCCTTCTACGTCCCCGCCATGGCCGGCATGATCTACACCATGCCCGGCATGGAGACGCAGCTGCATGCGGTCATCAACCGCGAGGGCACGTTCAAGGGCCTGTCGTCGCACTATAGCGGCGCCGGTTTCTCGGGCATGCACTTCCCGGTGTATGCGCTCCAGGCGAACGGCTTCGACCAGTGGGTCGAGAAGGTCCGGACCTCGCAGGCCGGTCAGGGCAAGGGCCATGGCCAGCTGACCCGCGCCGCCTTCCTGACGGTCGAGAAGCCCAGCGAATATGTGCCCGCCATGTATTTCAACGGCGTGCAGGGCGGCCTGTTCGATCGCGTCGTCAACCGCTGCGTCGCGGACAACACGCCGTGCATGTCGGACGTGATGATGCACGACCGGATGACCGGTGGCGGCGACCCGCACAAGATGAAGGTCGGCGAAGGCAATCCGCCGGTCAACAATACCGGCCCCATGCACGGTGATCGGACCAAGGGCGCGCTCGAAAAGTCGCCGGAGGAAATCCAGACCTCGCCGCATCAGAGCAAGGAGCCTGTCCCGTCGAAGGGCGTGCAGGAGCCCGGTGAGATGAAGAACCGCCGCATGTCCTTCCTTTCCATCCCGCAGACCCCCGGCCCGCAGACCTTTGGTCATGCCGGTGCGGGTCGCGGCTGAGGCACGCCATCATGGAACACATCATAAAGACCATCTTCGGACGGCTATCGATCGAATCGCTGCCGATCCACGAGCCGATCGTCGTCGGCACCTTCCTGGGTGTCGCGGTCGGCGGCATCGCGGTGCTGGCGCTCATCACCAAGTTCAAGCTGTGGGGCTATCTCTGGAAGGAGTGGTTCACCACGGTCGATCACAAGCGCATCGGGATCATGTACATGATCCTGGGCATCGTGATGCTGCTGCGCGGCTTTGCCGACGCGCTGATGATGCGCGGCCAGCAGGCGATCGCGTTCGGCGACAATCAGGGCTTCCTGAACTCGCACCACTATGATCAGGTGTTCACCGCACACGGCGTCATCATGATCTTCTTCGTGGCGATGCCGATCATCACCGGCCTGATGAACTATGTGGTGCCGCTCCAGATCGGTGCGCGCGACGTGTCCTTCCCGTATCTCAACAATCTGAGCTTCTGGATGACCGCGGGCGGCGTCGTGCTGGTCATGGCCTCGCTGTTCATCGGCGAGTTCGCGCGGACCGGCTGGCTGGCCTTCCCGCCGCTGTCGGAACTGGACTTCAGTCCCGATGTCGGCGTCGATTATTATATCTGGGCCCTCCAGGTGGCCGGTGTCGGTACGACCCTGTCGGGCATCAACCTGATCGCGACCATCATCAAGATGCGCGCGCCGGGCATGAGCATGATGAAGCTGCCGGTGTTCTGCTGGACCTCGCTGTGCGCGAACGTCCTGATCGTCGCCAGCTTCCCGGTGCTGACCGCCACCCTCGTCCTGCTGTCGCTCGACCGTTATGTCGGCACCAACTTCTTCACGAACAATCTCGGCGGCAACCCGATGATGTACGTGAACCTGATCTGGATCTGGGGCCACCCGGAGGTTTACATCCTGATCCTGCCGCTGTTCGGCGTGTTCTCGGAGGTCACCTCGACCTTCTCGGGCAAGCGTCTGTTCGGCTATACCTCGATGGTCTATGCCACGATCGTCATCACGATCCTGTCGTACCTCGTCTGGCTGCACCACTTCTTCACCATGGGTTCGGGCGCGAGCGTCAACTCGTTCTTCGGCATCACCACCATGGTGATCTCGATCCCGACGGGTGCGAAGATCTTCAACTGGCTGTTCACCATGTACAAGGGGCGCATCCGGTTCGAGCTGCCGATGATGTGGACCATCGCGTTCATGCTGACCTTCACCATCGGTGGCATGACCGGCGTTCTGCTGGCCGTTCCGCCCGCTGACTTCGTGCTGCACAACTCGCTGTTCCTGATCGCGCACTTCCACAACGTGATCATCGGCGGCGTGCTGTTCGGCGCCTTCGCCGCGATCAACTATTGGTGGCCCAAGGCCTTCGGGTTCAAGCTCAACCAGTTCTGGGGCAAGGTGTCGTTCTGGCTGTGGGTCGTCGGCTTCTGGGTCGCCTTCACGCCGCTCTACATCCTGGGCTTCATGGGCGTGACGCGTCGCCTCCATCACTTCGACGATCCGTCGCTGCAGATCTATTTCGTCGTCGCGCTGCTCGGCGCGCTGATGATCGCGGGCGGCATCGGAGCCTTCCTGGTTCAGATCGGCGTGTCGATCTGGAAGAAGGAAGAGCTGCGCGACGTGACGGGCGATCCCTGGGACGGCCGTACGCTGGAATGGGCGACCTCGTCGCCGCCGCCGGACTACAACTTCGCGTTCACGCCCGTCATCCACGAACTGGATGCCTGGTACGACATGAAGGACAAGAAGGCGCAGGCTCCGGCCGAGGGCTATCGTCCGATCCACATGCCCAAGAATACGGGTACCGGCGTCATCATCGCCGGTCTGTCGACCGCCGCGGGCTTTGGCATGATCTGGTATATGTGGTGGCTCGCCGCCCTGGGGCTGATCGGTGTCGTCGTCGTCGCCATCTGGCACACGTTCAACTATGACCGCGATTACTACATCCCCGTCGATGAAGTCGTGGCAACGGAAAACGAGCGGCGTCGCCTGCTCGGTCAGGGGGCCTGATCCATGTCGACCGATGTTCTGAGCGCCGATCCGGCGAAGAACCCGACCTATTATCTGGTCGAGGACGAGGATCATCATCACGAATCCGGTGGCTCGACCGCCATCGGCTTCTGGATGTACCTGATGAGCGACTGCCTCATCTTCGCCATCCTGTTCGCCACCTATGGCGTGCTGGGCACCAGCTATGCGGGCGGGCCGACCCCGCGGGAGATTTTCGAACTCCCGCTGGTCGCGCTCAACACCTCGATGCTGCTGCTGTCGTCGATCACCTATGGCTTCGCCATGATCGCGATGGAGAAGAACCAGAAGTCGAACACGCTGATCTGGCTGGGCATCACCGGCCTGTTCGGTCTCGCCTTCCTGTCGATCGAGCTCTACGAATTCGCCAACCTCATCCATGAGGGCGCGGGTCCGCAGCGTTCGGCCTTCCTATCGTCCTTCTTCACGCTGGTCGGCACGCACGGTCTGCACGTCACCTTCGGTTCGATCTGGCTGGTCACGCTGATGGTGCAGGTCGGCCGCTTCGGCCTGATCGAGGCGAACAAGCGGCGCCTGATGTGCCTGTCGATGTTCTGGCACTTCCTGGACGTCGTCTGGATCGGCGTCTTCACCTTTGTCTATCTGCTGGGAGTTCTCCGTTGAGCGCTCGTCCTCCGCATGGCCATGGCGATCACGCCAATCTGGACCATGACCTCCACGCGCATGGCGACACGCATGGTCACGGCTCGATGAAGGGCTATATGATCGGGTTCGTGCTGTCGGTGATCCTGACGGCCATCCCGTTCTGGGCGGTCATGACCGGCGCGCTGGGCGATACCCAGACGACCGCGCTCGTCATCATGGGTTTGGCCTTCGTCCAGATCGTCGTCCACATGATCTACTTCCTCCACATGAACACCAAGTCGGAGGGGGGCTGGACGATGATGGCCCTGGTCTTTACCGCCGTGCTAGTCGTCATCACGCTCAGCGGGTCGATCTGGGTCATGTATCACATGAACACCAACATGATGCCCGACATGGCCGCCCAGATGGGCGGTGGCATGTAATGACGGACGCCGGCACAAGCGGTGAGCGGCGGGGCCGCTCGCCGCTGGGGCTGGCGATCCTGTCCGCGATCGGGATCGCCCTGATCGCGGGCTTCGTCTCCCTCGGCGTCTGGCAGTTGCAACGCCGGGTCTGGAAGCTGGACCTGATCGCCCGTGTCGAGGCGCGGCTCCATGCCTCCCCGGTGGCGGCCCCGCCCGTCGCCGATGCCGACGACACCTATCGCCGCGTGACGGCACGCGGTGTCTTCCGCAACGATCGCGAAACCTTCGTCCAGGCGGTGACCGAGCGCGGTCCCGGCTATTGGGTGCTGACCCCACTGGTCGGCCCGCAATTTACCGTCTTGGTCAATCGCGGCTTCGTTCCGGCGGAAAGGCGCGTCGTTCACGATCGTCCCTCCGGCCCGGTTTCGGTGACCGGCCTGATCCGGATGACCGAGCCCAAGGGGGGCTTTCTGCGCTCCAACGATCCCGTGCAGGATCGCTGGTACTCACGCGACGTCGCCGCCATTGCCGCCGCCAAGCGCCTTGGTCCCGTCGCCCCTTATTTCATCGATGCCGACGCCACGGCCAATCCGGGCGGCTATCCGGTCGGCGGACTGACCGTCGTCACCTTCCGCAACAGCCATCTGTCCTATGCGCTGACTTGGTTCGGTCTGGCGATCCTGACGGGCGTGGGGCTTGTGATCCTCTGGCGGGGTGGTCGGGACGGGAGTTCCGAGTGACGCCGGGCGCTCCGCCCTTCCTGCCGTTCACCGTCCGTCCGCGCGAGCCCGACGCGACGGCGGGCACGGCGAACATGCGCCAGCTGATCCATCTGCGCTGGATGGCGGTGGTGGGGCAGCTGGTGACGATCCTGGTCGTCAACCGCATCATGGGCGTGCAGCTGCCCGTGGCGGCGATGATGGGCGTGCTGGCCATGGCGGTGGGTATCAACCTGCTCAGCCATCTGCGCCTTCGCTTCCACCGGATCACCAACACCGAGTTGCTGTTCGCGCTGATGTTCGATGTCGGCACGCTGACGCTTCAGCTGTTCCTGTCGGGCGGGGCGACCAATCCCTTCATCTCGCTTTATCTGATCCAGGTGGTGCTCGGGGCGGTCTTGCTGGAGACCTGGTCCGCCTGGGCACTGGCCGGGATCACGGGGCTGTGCTTCGGCCTGTTGTCGCTGCATCACCGCCCGCTGGCCTTTCCGTCCTGGCTGTTCGGCGACATTGCCGGGCTCCACACGCTGGGCAACTGGCTGAGCTTCGCGATCGTCGCCGGGCTGCTGATCCTCTTCGTGACCCGGATCAGCCGCAATCTGCGGCGCAGCGCCGCACGGCTCGCCGATCTGCGCCAGCAGGCGTCGGAGGAGGAGCATATCGTCCGCATGGGCCTGCTCGCCTCGGGGGCGGCGCATGAACTGGGTACGCCGCTGGCCAGCCTTTCGGTCATCCTGAGCGACTGGCGTCGCGTCCCCAAGCTGCGCGACGACGCCGAGCTGATGGGCGAGATCGCCGAAATGCAGGCCGAGGTGCAGCGGTGCAAGGCGATCGTCACCAGCATCCTGCAATCGGCGGGCGAACCACGCGGCGAGGCCGCAGAACTGTCCGAGGTGGGGCGCTTCATCGATGCGATCGTCGGC
The DNA here is from genome assembly GCF_042867205.1 of Sphingomonas sp. NCPPB 2930. Taxonomy (NCBI): domain Bacteria; kingdom Pseudomonadati; phylum Pseudomonadota; class Alphaproteobacteria; order Sphingomonadales; family Sphingomonadaceae; genus Sphingomonas; species Sphingomonas sp. NCPPB 2930. The sequence continues at coordinate 173,502 of NZ_JBHZQU010000004.1, forward strand.
GAATGGCGGCGCAGTCATGGTCAGATCCCGCTCGACTATCGCTCGATCGATGACGATGCCCCGATCGTGTCCGACCCGGCGATCAAGCAGGCGGTGTGGAACGTGCTGGACAATGCCGCAGAGGCTTCGCCGCACTGGGTGGGGCTGAGCGTCGTGCGTGAGGGCGGGGTGGTGGCGGTGCGTGTCTCCGATCGTGGCCCCGGCTTCACCGCCGCCACCCTGGCGCAATTCGGACGACCGCAGCAATCGACCAAGGGCGAGGGGCACGGCGTGGGTCTGTTCCTCGCCTCCAGCGTGGTTCGCAAGCTGGGCGGGCGGGTCGAGGCGATCAACCGCGTCGAGGGTGGCGCGACGGTGACGCTGACCCTACCTCTCAGCATGATAGGCTTTTCGGATCGGGACATGTGATGGACGGCGAACGATCGCTGATAATCGTCGAGGATGACGAGACTTTCGCGCGCACGCTGCAACGTTCGTTCGAGCGGCGCGGCTATCAGGTGCGGGTGGCTGGAACGCCCGACATGCTCGTCGCGACGCTGGCGGAGATGACGCCGCGCTATGCCGTGGTCGACCTCAAGCTGGGGCAGGCTTCGGGTCTGGCATGCGTGCAGACCCTCCATGCGCATGATCCCGAAATGCTGATCGTCGTGCTGACCGGGTTCGCCAGCATCGCCACGGCGGTCGAGGCGATCAAGCTGGGGGCGTGCCACTATCTCGCCAAGCCGTCCAACACCGACGATATCGAGGCGGCCTTCCACAAGGCGAGCGGCGATGCGACGACCGCGATCACCGATCGCCCCAGCTCGATCAAGACGCTGGAATGGGAACGGATCAACGAAACGCTGGCCGATACCAACTTCAACATCTCGGAAACCGCGCGGCGGCTGGGGATGCACCGCCGGACGCTGGCGCGTAAACTCGAAAAGCGCCACGTTCCCTGACGCGGTGCCGGGGGAGCGACCATGTGCCGCTCCCCCGGTCGATCAACCCCGGCGCTTTTCTGCCGCGATCCAGTCGTCGATCTTCTTCTCCAGCACCGGCATCGGCAGGGCGCCGGTGTCCAGCACCACCGCATGGAAGCGCCGCGGATCGAACTTCGCCCCTAGTTCGGCCTTCGCCTTGGCCTTGGCGCGGCTGATCGTGATCTGTCCGATCTTATAGGCCAGCGCCTGGCCCGGAATGGCGATATAGCGTTCGACCTCGGCGGTGGCATCGGTCCGCGCCATCGGCGAATTGGCCAGCATATAGGCGATGGCCTGGTCGCGGCTCCACCCCTTGGCATGGATGCCGGTATCGACCACCAGCCGCATCGCGCGCAGCATCTCGTCGCTCAGGCCGCCCATGCGCTGATAGGGATCGGTTTCCATCCCCAGTTCGGGCCACAGCGTCTCGGCATAGAGCGCCCAGCCTTCGGCATAGGCGGTGTTGCCGCCGAAGCGCATGAAGGCGGGCAGGGCCGCATTCTCCTGTGCCAGGCTGATCTGGAAATGATGCCCCGGCACCGCTTCATGGAGATAGAGCGTCTCCATCTCCCACATATAGCGCGAGGGCAGGTCATAGGTGTTGTAATAGAAGACACCCGGCCGCGTCCCGTCGGGCGTGCCGCCCTGATAGGAGCCGCCCGCATCGGTCTTTTCCTTGAAGGCGGGTACGGGGCGGATTTCCAGCGGCGTCTTGGGGATCAGCGAGAATTGCTCGCGGACGCGGGCGTCGATACGGCGGCCGATCGCCTCATAGCCCTCGCGCAGTTGTGCCGCCGATTGGGGCTGGAACCGCGTGTCGGTGCGCAGGAAGGTGAAGAAATCGGCCAGGCTGCCCTTGAAGCCGACCGCCTGCTTCTGCACCTCCATCGCCTTCAGGATACGCGCGACTTCGGACAGGCCGAGCTGGTGCACATCCTCGGCCTTGAGCGGCAGGGTGGTATTCTGCTCGATCAGATAGGCATAGAGCCGGTCGCCGCCCGGCATTCCGGACAGGCCGATACTGTCGCGCGCGGCGGGCAGATAGGTATCGGCGAGAAAGGCCCGCATCTGCCGCTCGGCGGGGAGGATGACATCGCGGATCTGCGTGGCATAGGCGGCCTTGAGCCGCGCCTGATCCGCCGCCGGAACGCTGGCGGGAAACTGACGGACCGGACCGTAGAAGGTCGATTGCTCGACCGGCCCGGCGAGCAGATTGTCGAACTGCGCGATCATGTTGCGAACGACGAGCTTGGGCTGAACCACGCCGCTCGCCATGCCCTGCCGGAAGCGACCGATGGCCTCATCGAGCAGCCGCGCATACTCGACGTTGCGCTTCAGGTTGTTCTCATAGTCCGCCACCGTATTGAACGGCGCCGCGCCCTGGCCCGAGGCGAATTCGGGATAGAAGGTCTGGATGCCGTAGAAATGGTCCATCGGCCGCACGATGGTCAGCGCGACGATGGCGGGGGCATAGCCCTTGAGCGTGGTTTCGGTCTGCTGTCGAAAGACGTCATAGGCGATCTGGTTGGTCGCGGTCAGCCGGGCACGGTCGATCTGGCCGAGCCGCTTCAGATCGCTTTCCGCCGCCTGCCGTTCGGCCTGGATATAGGCGTCTGAATAGAAGTCGCCGATCCGGTCGGCGCGACGCATGTCGCCCCGGAAAAGACCGCTGATCGGATTGCGCGCCAGGCTGGCTTCGTCGCTGTCATGGAAAAGCTGCTGCAGCCGGGCATCCTCCTTGCCCTCGCCGGGCTGGACGGGCGTCGGGGGCAGCGCCTGGGCGGCCGCGATGGCGAAGGGAACAGGCAGGGTGGCGGCAGCGAGCAAGGCGGCAAGGGGCAGAAGGCGCAAGCGGAAATCCCGTTCTGATCGAGGAGATCCTATCCCTATAAACCGCAATCCCCGGCGACAAGGTGGCGCGGTCGTCCGCTTCGCTTCCTCATGAAAAGCGCGCCGTAACCCATGTTATGGGTCCGGCGCGCCGTCATTCATTTTGAGGTTCTGGCGGGGTCAGGCTGACTTGTTCGCCGCCGCCTTGGCCGCCGCCGATCCGGCATTGCTGGCGGCCTTCACGACATCGTCGAACAGCGACTTGGCACGGTCCTTCGCCGCGTCCTTCGTCAGCCCGGCTTCCTCCAGCTCGCGAAGGCCGGTCTCGCGCGCCGCCTGGGTGGCCTGGCGAATGGTCTCGCCCAGCTTCTTGCCGATCGGCGCCAGCAGCTGCTTTTCGCGCGGCGAACGCGGGATAAGCGCCCCGGCGAGCGCGCCCACTGCAAGGCCGCCGACCAGGATGCCCAGCGGATTGCCCTCGATGGTGCGCGCGGTCTTCTGCGCGATCTCGCCGGCCTTGTCCTTGGCATCGTGATAGGCATGCGACGCGGTCTCACGACCATGGTCCAGCGTTTCGCGAAGCCGGCTATTTTGCTGATCGGTAGGGATTTCGGTGGTCATTGCGATCATCCTTCTGAACTACGGTGCCGACGGGCGCATCCGCCGGAAAACCAAATCAGCGCTTGCGCTTGAAGAGGCGTGCGATCCGCCGACGATTAAGCAGCAGCCCGATGACGGCGACGCCGCCCGCCACCGCGCCGGGATTGTTCTTCGCCCCTTCCAGACCGCATTTGGCTGCGGTCCGGCCCGCATCCCGCGCCTGTGCGGCCAGGGCCTGCGGCTCCAGTCGCGCCTGGATACGCGAGGCGGTCTTGTTCAACCGCTCGCGCGCTTCGGCGGCCCGCAATTCGGCTTCGGCGACGGTCATGCCGCACCTCCCGCCAAGCGGCCCTTGCCGATCATCGCCAACACGCCTGCGATGACGACGACCAGGCCGACGACGATCAGCGTCGCGCCAAAGGGGCCGACCAACGGCGTCAGCGACAGGATCAGCCCGACGAGCAGCGCGACCAGCGCCGCAAGCCCGAGGACCGCCGCCGCACCGAAGAAGATCGCCGCGCTGCGATAACGGCCGACCTTGTCGCTGGCTTTCGCCTTGGCCAGATCGATCTCCGCCGCGATGAACGAGCGACCGTCATCGACCAGCTGCGACACCAGCGAGGTCAGCGTCTCGGGCTCGGGCACCCGCGCCGATAGGGGAGCAGCCGCCCGGGTCACGCCGTGGCGTCACCCGGCTCGCGGGTTTCGATACCCGACTGTACCACGCGCGCCAGCACGAAGCCCAGTGCCGCCGCAATGCCGATCGCAACCGCCGGGCTCTTCGCGACGAAGGCGCGGGCGTCGTCGAGCAGTTCCTCGACGTCCTTGTCCTTGATCGCGCCGGACAGCGAGGTCACGCTGTCGGCCGCCGAACGGGCATATTGCCCATATTGGCTGCCCAGCTTCTCATCGACCTGGCCGGCCGCATCGTTGAGCAGCTGCGCGACCTGATCGAGTGCCGATCCCGCCTTGGCCTTGCCGTCGCCCGCCAGCGCATAGACCTTGTCCACCGCCTGCTGCTGGACCTTGGTGGCGCCTTCCTTGACCGACTGCTTGGCATCCGCCAGTCCCGCCTTGGGCTTGTCATGCGCCTCCGCCTCGCTGGCGAACGGAGCCACTTCGGGCGCCACGCCCGCATTGCCCGCGAAATTGGGAGTGGTGCTCTGCGTCGTCGGCAATGTGCCGTCGGTGTCGACCATAGGAAAATCCTTTCTCCAAGGCCCGGATCACCGGGCGATTTGCGTTCTAACCCCGGTGACGGAAGCACGGTTCCATGCTTTTCCCGCAATTGCCCTTCGTCGTGTCACGCGATAGAGCGCCGCCGAGACCTTCAAGGCTGATGTAGGAGCATCGTTACGTGACCGCAATCATCGACATCCACGGGCGCCAGATCCTGGACAGCCGCGGCAATCCCACGGTCGAGGTGGACGTTCTGCTCGAAGACGGCAGCTTCGGCCGCGCCGCCGTACCCTCGGGCGCGTCGACCGGCGCGCATGAGGCGGTCGAACGCCGCGACGGCGACAAGAGCCGCTGGATGGGCAAGGGCGTCGAGGCGGCGGTCGAGGCGGTCAATGACGAGATCACCGACGCGATCCTGGGCATGGACGCCGAGGACCAGGCCGATCTGGACCGCGCCATGATCGAGCTGGACGGCACCGAGAACAAGGGCCGTCTGGGCGCCAACGCGATCCTGGGCGTCAGCCTGGCGGTGGCCAAGGCGGCGGCCGAGGCACGGGGCCTGCCGCTCTACAAATATGTCGGTGGCGTCTCGGCGCACCTGCTGCCGGTGCCGATGATGAACATCATCAATGGCGGCGAGCATGCCGACAATCCGATCGATTTCCAGGAATTCATGATCATGCCGGTCGGCGCGGCGAATATCGTGGAGGCGGTCCGCTGCGGCTCGGAAATCTTCCACACGCTGAAGAAGGCGCTGCACGAAAAGGGCCTGGCGACCGGCGTGGGCGACGAGGGCGGTTTCGCCCCCAATATCGCATCGACCACCGAAGCGCTCGACTTCATCATGGCCTCGGTCGAGAAGGCCGGGTACAAGCCGGGCGACGACGTGATGATCGCGCTCGACTGCGCCGCGACCGAGTTCTTCAAGGACGGCAAGTACAATATCTCGGGCGAGGGCAAGATCCTGTCGAGCCATGAGATGGCCGAATATCTGGCGAACCTGACCCGCCAGTACCCGATCCTGTCGATCGAGGACGGCATGGCCGAGGACGATTGGGAAGGCTGGAAGGCGCTGACCGACCTGATCGGCGACAAGGTGCAGCTGGTCGGCGACGATCTGTTCGTCACCAACCCGAAGCGTCTGAAGAAGGGCATCGAGGGCGGCTATGCCAACTCGCTGCTGGTGAAGGTCAACCAGATCGGCACGCTGACCGAGACGCTGGAGGCGGTGTCGCTGGCGCAGCGTTCGCGTTATACCGCCGTCATGTCGCACCGTTCGGGCGAGACCGAGGACGCGACCATCGCCGACCTGGCGGTCGCGACCAACTGCGGCCAGATCAAGACGGGCAGCCTCGCGCGTTCGGACCGGCTCGCCAAGTACAACCAGCTGATCCGCATCGAGGAAGAGCTGGGCGACTCGGCGCGCTATGCCGGTCGCGATATTCTGATCCGCGCTTGAAATCGAAGGGCGTCGATACAATTATGGCCGCTGTGACCAAGTCGACGCCTTTCATGCGGACCATGCGGCGGGCTGCCTTGCCCGCGCTCGGGTTGACGATCGTTGCGTTCTTCGGCGCCTATGCGGTGCTGGGACGCAACGGTCTGCTCGCTTACGGCGAGTATCAGCGGCAGTTGGTGAAGCGCGAACAGGATTATGCCGCGCTCGACAAGCGGCGGACCATCCTGAAGAACCGTGTCGCGCTGCTCGATCCCGACCATGCCAATCCGGACATGGTCGATGAGATGGTGCGCAAGGAACTGAACGTCGCGCACCCGGACGAGGTGATCGTCCCGTTGAAATAAGGGCGACCCCGCCGGGGGTCGCCCTTTTCCATTATCGACCCAGGAAGGTCAGCAGGTCGCCGGTCAGGCGATCGGCATGGGTGACGTTGAGCCCGTGCGGCGCGCCGTCATATTCGACCAGTTGCGACCCGGCGATACCCGCCGCCGCCGCGCGGCCTGCCGGATCGATCGGCACGGTCTGGTCGCCGGTGCCATGGACGACCAATGTCGGCACGCGGAAGGCGGGCAGGTCGGGCCGGAAATCGGTCTGGCTGAATGCCTCGGCACAGGCCAGCGTGGGCTTCAGCCCCGCCTGCATCGCAACGCCGGTCGCCCAGTCGAGCACTTCGTCACTGACCGGGCTGGAGATATAGCCCACGCCGAAGAACTGCTTGAAGAAGGTGTGGCGCAGGAAATGCGCGCGGTCGTCGCGCAGGCCCTGGGCGATCTGGTCAAACACCGACTGGTCGGTGCCCTGCGGATTGTCGTCGGTCTTGGGCATATAGGGAACGACCGAAGCGATCAGCCCGGCCGCGATCACGCCCTTGCCGTCGTGGCGACTCATATAGCGGGCCACCTCGCCGCCACCCATCGAAAAGCCGATCAGCGCGGCATCCTGCGCGCCCGTCGCCTCCAGCACATCGGCCAGATCGTCCGACAGCGTGTCATAGTCGTAACCCGACCAGGGCTGACCCGAACGACCGAAGCCGCGCCGATCATAGGCGATGGCGCGGAAACCGGCTTCGGCCAGCCCCATCATCTGCGTGTCCCACATATCGGCGGACAGCGGCCAGCCATGGATGAGGACGACCGGACGGCCTTCGCCCCAGTCCTTGACATAGATGTCGGTCCCGTCACGCGTCTTCACATAAGGCATCGCCAACTCCTTGACGTTCTTGCGGTAAGCAGAAGGGGGAACGGGCCGCCCGAGCCACCGTTCCGTCGCCATGCCGCCATCAGTGCCATGCGGACCGCGTGCGATTTTTCGGGACGTAACGCATTGCCACCGGCGGGTGATGAAGTCACATTCGCTCCCATTCAGGATATGGAGCATGACGAATGCGGGGATGGCGGTGGATGCTGGCCGGATCGATGCTGGCGACACAGGTTGCGGGGGCCCCGGCGATGGCCCAGATGAGCACGATGACGGAGAATGACCCCTATATCTGGCTGGAGGACAAGGACGGCGCCAAGGCGCTGTCCTGGGTCGAGGCCGAAAATGCCAAGACACTGCCCCGGTTGCAGAATGATCCGCGCTATCAGACCTTCTACCAGGAGGCGCTGGCGATCGCCTCGGCGAAGGATCGCATTCCGATGCCGGGCCAGATGTATGGCCGCATCGTCAATTTCTGGCGCGACACCGATCACCCCCAGGGGCTGTGGCGCTGGACGACCGAGGCCGACTACGCCACCGCCAATCCCCGCTGGACGACGCTGCTCGACTTGGATGCGCTGAGCAAGGCCGAGGGCAAGAAATGGGTGTGGAAGGGCGTTAGCTGCCTGAGTCCTGAGGAAAGGTTCTGCCTGGTCGCGCTGTCGGAGGGCGGCGAGGATGCGATCGAGTATCGCGAGTTCGACATGGCGACCGGCGGCTTCGTACCCGATGGTTTCCGCCTGTCGACCTCGAAGCAGGGCGCGGCATGGCTGGACAAGGACACGTTGCTGGTCAGCCGGGACTGGGGGCAGGGGACGCTGACCAAGTCGAGCTATCCCTTCGTCGTGAAGATGGTCCGGCGCGGACAGCCGCTGTCGCAGGCGACCGAGATCTACCGCGGCGAGCCGTCGGACGAGCTGGGCACCTATGCGGGCGTGCTGACCGATGCCCAGGGCCATCGCGCGGTCGTGATCGAGCGGCGGCGAACCTTTTTCGGCGGCGACAAGCTGTTCTGGACGCCGCAGGGTGGGGCCAAGCCGATTGCCATGCCCGCGCGCGCCTTCCCCGCCGGAATGGTCGATGGCCGCGTGATCTTCCAGACCAGCGACGCATGGGGCTCGTTCCCGGCAGGTTCGGTCGTCTGGTCGCCACTGTCCGAGCTGGAGGCGGGCAAGATCACCCCGCGCGCACTGTTCACCCCGACCGAGCGCCAGGCGGTGGAGGGCGTGTCGACCACGAAGGACCGCGTGGTCATCACCTATATCGACAATGTCCGGGGGCGGGCGAGCGTCTTTGCCCCCACCGCCACCGGCTGGGCGTCCTCGGCGGTGCAGGTGCCCGACAATATGACCGTCGACGTGGCCAGCACGAGCGACCGGTCGGACATCGTCTATCTGTCGACCTCGGGCTTCACGACCCCGACCGTCCTGTCGCGCTTCGATGCGGCGAAACCGTCCGCGCCGCAGGTGCTCAAGACGCTGCCCGCCCGGTTCGATGCGACCGGCGCGACGGTTCATCAATATGAGGCGGTGTCGACCGACGGCACCAAGATCCCCTATTTCGTCGTGCTGCCCAAGGGCGCGAAGCTGAACGGCACCACGCCGACGCTGATGACCGCCTATGGCGGGTTCGAGATTGCGCGGCTGCCCTATTATCTGGGGTCGACCGGCAAGATCTGGACCGAGCGCGGCGGGGCGTTCGTGCTCGCCAATATCCGGGGCGGCGGCGAGTTCGGGCCGAAATGGCATGATGCGGGCCGCAAGACCAAGCGGCAGATCATCTATGACGACTTCGCCTCGGTCGCCAAGGACCTGTTCGCGCGGCAAATCACCAGCCCGCAGAAGCTGGGCATCTATGGCGGCTCGAACGGCGGCCTGTTGATGGGGGTCGAACTGACCCAGCATCCCGAGCTGTGGAAGGCGGTGACGATCCAGGTCCCGCTGCTCGACATGGTCCGCTACCAGAAGATCGCGGCGGGCGATTCGTGGAAGGACGAATATGGCTCGATCGACGTGCCCGAAGAGGCCGTGTTCCTGCGCAAGATCTCGCCCTATGCCAATATCCGCAAGGGCGTCGCCTATCCCGAGCCTTATATCTGGACGACCACCAAGGACGATCGCGTCGGGCCGCAACATGCCCGCAAGTTCGCGGCGCGGCTGGGTGAATATGGCATCCCCTATCTCTTCTACGAGGATATGGCGGGCGGCCATTCGGGCGACGCAGACATCGCGCAGGGTGCCCGGCTCAATGCCCAGCAGATGGTCTATTTCGCGCAGAAACTGATGGGCCCGGCGAAGTGAACCAGGGGGCGCGAGCGCATGCCGTTCGCTCGCGTCCTTTATCGATGGGCGATTGCGGCGTAATTGCTCTTGCTGCGTTGCGGCAGGACGGGCAAATGCAGGGCATGACCGATATGACGACGACCGAGCGCCGTCCGGCTGAGCCGGCGGCGGGCGCTCCTGCGATCATCTTCGAAGCCATTGTGAAGATGCAGGCGGTGTCCGCCATGTATAATCGCGGCGAAGTGGTGTTGGCGCCCCATGTGATCTACACGCGGCATGACGAGCTGTACGTCGATGCCACGACCGTCGAGCGGGACGGCAAGCCGCCGCGCGAGGAAAAGATGGGGACGTTCAAGCTGGCGGGCCTGGGCTCGCTGCGCCTGACCCCGCGCCGCTTCCCCGCCAGCGCGCTGTTCGAGCGGGATGCGGAAAAGTACAGGAACTGCGCCCTGATGATGGTCGATCCCGCCTGATCGGGCATCGCTGAAATCCGGGGCGGGCGGGTGTTCCCCGACCGCCCCCAAATGTCGGATCAGCGGCAGCGGACCTGGTTCTGCTCGATCGACCGCCCGGCCAGCGCACCACCGGCCGCGCCCAGCAGCGTCGCGATCGTGCTGCTTCGCCCGCCGACCAGATTGCCCAATATGCCGCCCGCCGCGCCGCCGATGATCAGGCCGGTCGTGCCGTCCGAACGGCGGCAATAATAGCGTCCGTCGGTGCCGGCATAGACACGGTCCTGCGGTTGCAGCACGCGCTCGCGATATTGCGGGCCGTCCCGATAATCGCCGACCGGGTCGTAATAGGGTTCGCCATTGGCATAGCCATCCGCCGGGATCGACGGTGCGACACGATAGCCACCGGGACCGCCGGGCGGCGGCGGGGCAGGGCGGTCATAGCCGTCGTCATATCCGCCGCGTTCGCGCCGCGACAGGTAGAGCTCGGCCTCCTGACGGTAGATCTGATATTCCCGGTCGAACCGCGCCTGAGCCGCGCGGAAGCGCGCATCGTCGGCAGCGGTCTGTGCCGTGGCGGGAATGGCGGTCAGGGTGACGGCCGTCGTGATGGCGACGGTGGCCAGGCGGCGAAAGCCCATCGGTTATCCTCCAGCGCCCGGACAATCGGGCGATGCGACCGATACGGCTACGAATCGATATGGTTCCTGAACGGCGCCCCCGGATCAGGCGACGCTTTTGGTGACGAAGCTGTCCATCACCCGCTTGCGCCCCGCCTGTTCGAAATCGATCTCCAGCTTGTTGCCCTCGATCGCGGCGATCGCCCCATATCCGAATTTCTGGTGGAAGACCCGGTCGCCCACGCCCAAGTCGTCGCGCCCCTTTTGCCCCAAGCCGACCGAGGGTGCGCGCGACTCGACGATCCGCGCGGGGCGGGTCGGCGTCGCGCTCTGGCTGGTCGCTGCCCGCTGCCAGCCCGGCCCGCGCCCCGTCCCCCGCGCCACATTGGCGAAGGGGTCGGCATGTTCGGACCAGTTGGCGCGCCACAGGCTCTCGCCGCCGGTCATGCTCGTCTCGCTGTCGATATGCTCGGGCGGCAGTTCGCTGACGAAGCGGCTCGGCAGGCTGGAGGTCCATTGGCCATAGATGCGGCGATTGGCCGCATGCAGGATCACCGCTTTGCGCCGCGCCCGGGTGATCGCGACATAGGCGAGGCGCCGCTCCTCCTCCAGGCTGCGCGTGCCGCCTTCATCGATCGCCCGCTGCGAGGGGAACAGCCCTTCCTCCCAGCCCGCGAGGAAGACGGTGTCGAACTCCAGCCCCTTGGCGGCGTGGATCGTCATGATCGTCACCTCAGGCTCGCGCTGGTCGCCGTCGCGTTCCATGACCAGCGACACATGCTCCAGAAACGCGCCGAGCGACTCGTAATCCTCCATCGCGCGGACAAGTTCGGACAGGTTCTCCAGCCGCCCGGCCGCCTCCGCCGACTTCTCGTTCTGGTACATGGCGGTATAGCCGCTCTCGTCCAGCAGCTGTCGGGCGAGTTCGGGATGCGGCAGGTCGCGCGCCATGTCGCGCCACCGGGCGATATCGCCGATCAGATTGCCAAGGCTCCGCCGTGCCTGCGGGGTCAGTTCGTCGGTGTCGAGGATACGCGCCGAGGCCAGGGTCAGCGGCAGCCCCTCGGCCCGTGCCAGCTGGTGGATCTTGGCCAGCGCCTTGTCGCCCAGCCCGCGCTTGGGAACGTTGACGATCCGCTCGAACGCCAGATCGTCCGATGGCTGGTTGACCACCCGCAGATAGGCCAGCGCATCGCGGATTTCGGCGCGCTCGTAGAAGCGGAAGCCGCCGACGATCCGGTACGGCAGGCCGATCGCGATGAAGCGATCCTCGAACTCGCGCGTCTGGTGCGAGGCGCGGACCAGGATCGCAATATCGCCATAGGAGGTGCCGGAGCGCCGCGCCGCCTCGATCTCCTCGCCGACGCGCCGGGCCTCTTCGGGGCCGTCCCATACGCCCAGCACGCGGACCTTTTCGCCCACGTCGAGTTCGGTCCACAGCGTCTTGCCCAGCCGTCCGCCATTATTGGCGATCACGCCCGACGCCGCCCCCAGGATATGTGGGGTCGAACGGTAATTCTGTTCCAGCCGGATGACCTTGGCACCGGGGAAGTCCCGCTCGAAGCGCAGGATATTCTCCACCTGCGCGCCGCGCCAGGAATAGATGGACTGGTCGTCGTCGCCGACGCACGCGATATTCTTGCGCGCCTGCGCCAGCAGCCGCAGCCAGAGATACTGGACGCTGTTGGTGTCCTGATATTCGTCGACCATGATATAGCGGAAACGCTGCTGATAATGCTCCAGCACATCGCGATGCGTCTTCAGGATGGTCAGCATGTGGAGCAGCAGATCGCCGAAGTCGCAGGCGTTCACGCTGCGCAGCCGGTCCTGATACTGGCGATACAGCTCGGCCCCACGGCCATTGGCGTAGCGTTCGGCCTCGCCCGCATCGATGTCGCCGGGGACCAGCCCCTTGTTCTTCCACTCGTCGATCAACCCGCCGAGCGCCCGTGCCGGGAAGCGCTTCTCGTCGATATCGGCCGCGACGATCAACTGCTTGAGCAGGCGAAGCTGGTCGTCGATGTCGAGGATGGTGAAGTTCGACTGGAGCCCGACCAGCTCGGCATGGCGGCGCAGCATCTTGGCGCCGATGGCATGGAAGGTGCCCAGCCATGGCATTCCTTCGACGGCATCGCCGACCAGCCGCCCGACGCGGTCCCGCATCTCGCGTGCGGCCTTGTTGGTGAAGGTGACGGACAGGATTTCGGAAGGCCAGGCCTTGCGGGTGTAGAGCAGATGCGCCAGCCGCGCGGTCAGCGCCGCCGTCTTGCCCGTGCCCGCGCCCGCCAGCACCAGGACCGGGCCATCGGTGGTCAGCACCGCCTCACGCTGTGCCGGGTTCAGCGTGCGCAGATAGGGGTAATCGGCCATTTGTCCGGTGGAAATCCGGGCGGGATCGGCGGAGGAAGCGACGGTCATCGCGAACAGTTAGGGAACGTTGGCCGCCGGGGCAACCTTCGGCCGTTCGATGGCGATGCTGTGGCATAGCGGGATATGTCACACGGGCGTCCCACGCCCGACCCGAAACCGACATGCCGGCGGCCTAGGGGCGGTGCGTGCCGACGAGCGACGGGGTGGAAACACCGACGCCGCCGTGACGGGCATGACCCCATGCAGGAGCTTCCCATGAGCAAGATCTTTGCCGTCGCCCTTGCGACCTCGTTTGTCCTGTCCGGTGCCTCCGTCCAGGCGCAGCTGCGCGAACCGGTCAGCATCAAGGTCCGTCACGCCGATCTCGATCTCCATCGACCCGATCACCGGGCGATGCTCGACGCCCGCATTCGCCGCGCGGCGGCGATCGCATGCGGAACCATGACCAATGATCTGGCGCAGAACGAAGGCGTGGCCCGGTGCCGCGCGGAGATGCAGGCCGACGCCGCCGTGAAGGTCGCCGCGCTGCTCGCCGCCCCCGTCATGCTGGCCAGCACGCGATAAGGGCCTGTCCGGGATAGGGCGGGACGTCGCACGAGGGCGTCCCGCCGCATCCCGGCATGGCATTCGCCACGGCTAACGGGCCCAGCGTCATAAAAACGTCACCTCCGTGGCGCAACGGACGTTCATCATGACACCTTATGCGCTTGCCGGCGGGGAATCCGAATCTCGCATTCGTGGACCGAAGCTCGATGCGTCGCTGCATCCGTCGGGACGGTGGATTTTCCTCGCGCTGATCGTCGGCGGCCTGGCCTATGCGGGGGTCAGCATCCTGACCGACACGGCGCGGGTCGGCGAGCCGATGGCGGTCGGTGTCTTCGCCTTTCTGGGCCTGGCTCTGCTGATCGCGCTGGGCTTCGAGTTCGTCAACGGCTTCCACGATACCGCCAATGCGGTGGCGACGGTGATCTACACCCATTCGCTTCCCGCGCCGGTGGCGGTCATATGGTCGGGTTTCTTCAACTTCCTCGGCGTCGTCACCTCCTCCGGCGCGGTCGCCTATTCGATCATCACCCTGCTGCCGATCGACCTGATGCTGCATGTCGGATCGGCAGGCGGGTTCGCGATGATCTTCGCGCTGCTGCTGGCGGCGGTGATCTGGAATCTGGCGACCTGGGCAGTGGGCCTGCCCAATTCGTCCAGCCATGCGCTGATCGGGTCGATCCTGGGCGTCGGCCTCGCCAACCAGCTTCTGTCCAGCATCCCCGGCACATCGGGCGTCGACATGGAGCAGGTGCGGAAAGTGCTATCCGCGCTGCTGTTCAGTCCGCTGATCGGCTTTGCCGGTGCGCTGATGCTGCTCCTCGTCATGAAGCGGTTTTTCCGCGACGACCGCCTGTATCGCGAACCCGAGGGCGATACGCCCCCGCCGCGCGGCATCCGGGCGCTGCTGATCTTCACCTGCACGGCGGTCAGCTTCGCACATGGCGGCAATGACGGGCAGAAGGGGATGGGGCTGATCATGCTGATCCTGATCGGCTGCGCGCCCACGGCCTATGCGCTCAACCGGACGCTGCCCGAAAGTGCGATGCCCGCCTTTGTCCGCAGCGCCGACATCGCCTCCGCCGCCTATGCCGCGCACGGGACCGGCCATGCGGTCTCGCTGGACCAGGCCCGCGCCGCCGTCGTTGATGGCGTACGCGCCAAGACGATCGATACGCCGCAGGTCTATGAAGGCCTGTCGGTCCTGTCGCACGACATCGGCGAGCGGATCGCCGATTACGGCACGCTCAGCCGCGTACCGGCGGCGGTCGTTCCCAATTTGCGCAACGACATGTACCTGGTTCTCGATACCACCCGGATGGTAACCAAGGACGAAGGTGCCAAGAGCCGTTTCACCGCCGGTCAGATCGAGTCGCTCAACGGCTATGCCAAGCAGCTGGAGCGTGGCACCCGCTATATCCCGCTCTGGGTGAAGATCACGGTCGCCCTGGCGCTGGGCCTGGGGACGATGGTCGGCTGGCGGCGGATCGTGGTCACGGTCGGCGAGCGGATCGGCAAGACGCATCTGACCTATGGCATGGGGGCGGCGGCCGAGCTGATGACGGCGGCGACGATCCTGCTCGCCGACCAGCTGGGGCGGCCGGTGTCGACCACGCATATCCTGTCCTCCGGCGTCGCGGGTGCCTCGGTCGCCAATGGCGCCGGGCTCCAGGCGCGGACAATCCGCAACATGGCGCTCGCTTGGATCATGACCCTGCCGGTCGCGATGCTGCTGTCGGGCACGCTCTATTCGCTGCTGCTCAAGCTGACCGAGGTGCTGGCGGGCTGATCCGGCCCGCCGGGTCGCAGCTTATAGGTCTTTACGGCGGTATTTGGCTTCTGCCACAGCGGGCGGATGACCCGTGCCTCGACACCTTCGCACCGCCATATCCTGCTGGCCAGCCTGACCGGGACGGCGGTCGAGTTCTACGATTTCTATATTTATGCGACGGCGGCGGCGCTGGTGTTCGGCCCGCTCTTCTTCCCGGCCTCCTCGGCGGCGGCGCAATTGCTGCTGTCCTATGCCAGTTTCGGGCTCGCCTTCGTCGCGCGGCCGGTCGGGGCGATCGCCTTTGGTCACTTCGGCGACCGGGTCGGGCGCAAGTCGACGCTGGTGGTCAGCCTGATGCTGATGGGCGGATCGACCGTCGCCATCGCCTTCCTGCCGACCTATGCGCAGGCGGGCTGGATCGCCCCGTTGCTGCTGTGCATCGCCCGATTGGGGCAAGGCCTGGGGCTAGGCGGCGAATGGGGTGGTGCGGCGCTGCTGGCGGTGGAGAATGCGCCTCCGGGGCGTCGCAACACCTGGGGCATGTTTCCCCCGCTCGGCGCGCCGGTCGGCTTCATCCTGGCGAACGGCTTTTTCCTGCTCCTGGGTCTCGTCCTGACCGATGCGCAATTCCGCGCCTGGGGGTGGCGACTGCCGTTCCTGGCCAGCGCGGTGCTGGTGATGCTCGGCCTGTGGGTCCGCCTGCGGCTGACCGAGACACCGGATTTCGCCGAGGCCAAGCGGACCGAGGCCCTGCCGCGCGTGCCGATCGCGACGCTGTTGCAGGGGCATGGCCGTGCGCTGCTGGCGGGGACGGGCGGGGTGATCGCCTGCTTCGCCATCTTCTACCTCGCGACCGCCTTTGCGCTGGGCTATGGCACCAGCGCCCTAGGCTATCCGCGTGAGGCGTTCCTGGGCGTCCAGCTCGTCGCGATCCTGTTCTTGGCGCTGGGTGTCGTGGTGTCGAGCGTGATGGCCGATCGCCGTGGTGCGCCCATGATGCTGGCGCTGGGCTTTGCCGGATGTGCGGTGGTCGGCGTCGCGATGGGGCCGATGCTGGGATCGGGATCGCTGGCCATCGTCTTCGTCTGGCTGGCGACGGCGCTGTTCGTGATGGGCTTCGCCTATGGTCCTCTGGGCGGCTGGCTGCCCGCGCTGTTTCCGGCGGGGGTGCGCTATACCGGCGTCTCGATGACCTTCAATCTGGGCGGGATCATCGGCGGCGCGCTGGCGCCGATCGCGGCACAGGCGCTGACCGAGCGCGGCGGGCTGAACTGGGTCGGCGGCTATCTGGTCGCCGCGGGCCTGCTCAGCCTCGCCGGGCTGGCGTTGATGCGGGGGCGGAGCCTGCCTCAGCCCTGACGCAACAGGGTCAGCCGCGCCTTGCCATGGACGCGCGAGGCGTCGACGACGAAGCCCGGCAGGTCGATCTCTTCCTGCTTGGCCGTTTCGATACTGATCCAGGTGCCCGCCGCCACCCAGCCCAGCCGGGTCAGCTTGTCGAGCGCCACGACGCCCGCGCCGGTGCCATAAGGCGGATCCATCAGAATCAGGTCGAGCGGCTGGCGCGCGGGGCCCAGCGCCAGCACCGAGGTCGCGCGGACATCGCCCGTCGCCCCCAGCTTGGCGAGATTGGCGCGTAGCGCGTCCAGAGCCCCGCGATCCTGCTCGACGAACAGGCACGACGCCGCGCCGCGCGACAGCGCCTCGATCCCCAGCGCGCCCGATCCCGCGAAGAAGTCGCCGACCGCCAGCCCCTCGAAATCGCCCAGCCGCGCCGCCAGCATCGAGAAAAGGGCTTCGCGCGTGCGATCCGCGGTCGGGCGCGTAACGTCACCCTTGGGCGCGACCAGCGGGCGACCCCGCCATTCTCCGGCAATGACGCGCATCAGCGATTTCCTCCCGGACGACCGGGCCGTCCGTTACGTCCACCGCCAAAGGGGCGTCCGCCGCCCGATGGTGCGGGCGGTCGCGGACCCCGCGACGGCCGATCACCGCCCGAGGGACGCTCGTCACGTGGGGGCCGCTCGTTGCGACCACCCCGCGCCGAGGGCGCCGCGTCGGACCGCGCCCGGAACGAACGATCCCCTCCGGAGGGGCGCTCGCCGCCACGCGCCGGCCGTTCGTCACGAGCGCCACGTCCCGTGGGTCCGGCATCCGGACGCGATCGGAAGGGACGTTCGGTGCCCCGTGCAGGCCTATCCTCGCGAACGCCGCGCCCGCTCGGTCCGGCATCCGTCCGGGAGCGAAAGGGACGCTCCCCCCCGGACGGCCGTTCGCCACGGGCAGGACGCTCGTCACGCGCACCGCGCGCCGACGGGGCGTTTTCGGATCGCGGACGGAAGGAACGCTCCTGCCGGTCGCCGGAGCGTGGTGCACCGGGACGCGCGCGCTCGCCGAACGGTGTCGAAGCGCGAGGCTTGGCGTCGCGCCGGGGGGGGGCATCCTGGTCCGCCGTGCGCCTTGCCTCGGGACGGGCCGGGCGTTCCGGCTTGGCATTCGTGGGCGGCGTGCGGAAACCGGCGCGGGGCGTCGGGCGGACGGCATCGGCGGGGATGCCGCCCAGCAAGGTCTTGCGGAACTCGACGATCTGCGCGCCCTTGACCTCGCCGATCTCGCCCACCGGCAGATCGTCCAGGACGAAGGGGCCATAGCGCAGGCGGATCAGGCGGCTGACCTGAAGGCCCAGATGTTCGAGCACGCGCCGGACCTCGCGATTCTTGCCCTCGCGCAGGGTCATCTCGATCCAGACATTGGCGCCCGTGCGACGCTCCAGATTGGCGTCGATCTGGCCATAGCGGATACCGTCGATCTCGACCCCGTGGATCAGCTCCTCGAGCTGCGCCTGGGTGACGTCGCCATAGGCGCGTGCGCGATAGGTCCGCTCCACCCCGGTCGCGGGCAGTTCCAGCTGGCGCTTGAACCCGCCATCGGTGGTTAGCAGCAGCAGCCCCTCGGTATTGAGGTCCAGCCGACCGACCGGCACGAGGCGGGGAAGCCCGGCGGGCAGACGGTCATAGATGGTCGGCCGCCCGGCGGGATCGCGTTCGGTCACCAACAGGCCGTTGGGCTTGTTGTAGAGGAACAGCCGCGTGGGTTCGGGCGCGGCGACCGGTTGGCCGTCGACCGTCACTCCGTCGAGCGAGGAAAGCAGCGTCGCGGGCGTGTCGATCGTCGTGCCGTTCAGCGCGATCCGACCCTCGGCGATCATCCGCTCGACTTCCCGGCGCGAGGCGACCCCGGCCCGGGCCAGCAGCTTGGCGATACGTTGTTCTGGTGTCATGATCCACGCTGATACATAGGGTGTCGCGCAAAGGAAAATATTTGCGTCGTTTCCCCCGACAATGCGTTAGGCGCAAGAGCGGGCAAGAAAGACGGGCCGATACGGGATGAGACTCTTCGGGCGAAAGAAGCGACAGCTGACCAAGCTGTTGGTGGTCGAAGACGAGCCGCTGGTCGCGTTTGACACCGAACATGTCCTGACCGACGCCGATTACGAGGTCGTCGCGACCGTCGACCGGGCCAGCAAGGCGGTGACGCTGATCGAGGGCGACACGCCTATCGACCTCGTTCTGGCCGATGTCAGGCTGGCCGACGGCAGCGGAATCGATGTGGCGCGCGCGGCGCGGGCGCGGGGCATACCCGTGCTGTTCCTGACCGGAACGCCCCCCGACGAGGCGGACGGACTGGCCGAGGGCATTCTCATGAAGCCCTATGGCCCGCGCGAGCTGCTGGGTGCGATCACGGTCATCGAGGAGCGCCGGACCGGCAAGCCGCCCAGCCGTCTGCCTGCGGGCTTCCGCCTGTTCGCGGGCGCCTGACGCCGTAACCGGCGACATTGCCCCCATCGGCCAAGCCCTCTACGGTCCGCGCTTTGCAGTCGAGGCGAAACGGATCGGTTATGGCGAGTGGGCGTTGGGTGGATGCGGTACGGCCCTATATCGAACCGGCGCCGCTCGCCGCACTGGCGCTCGGCATATCCTCCGCCTTTCCGCTGACCATGATCAATGCGACCCTGGCGAGCCGTCTGGCCGAGGCGGGGATCGAGAAGAAGAGCGTCACCGCCTTCGCGCTCGTCATCCTGGCCTATAATCTCAAATGGCTGTGGGCCTGGATCGTCGAGGGGGTGAAGATCCCCGTCCTGCACCGTTTGGGCCAACGCGTATCCTGGCTGTTCGTGGTCGCCGCGCTCGTCTGTGCGGCGGCGGTCGGGCTGGGGCTTTCGGACCCCCGCGTCTCGCTGGCGCAGACCGCCATGGCCGCGATCGCGCTGGGCATTGCCGGTGCGACCTTCGACATCGTGATCGACGCCTATCGCATCGAATTGCTGGAGCCGCGCCAACTGGGCGTCGGCGCGGGCATGGGGCAATATGGCTGGCGGATCGGATCGGCGCTGGTCGCCTCTCTGTCGCTGGTGATCGCGGCGCGGGCGGGGTGGAGCATCGCCTATATCGTCAGCTGCGCCTTCGCGCTGCCCGCGCTACTGACCGCGCTGATCATGGGCGAGCCCGCGCGGCATGCCGAAATCACCGCACGCCGCCCGGCCGAGGGAATCGTTCGCGCGGTTGTCGGCCCCTTTGCCGAGTTCTTTCGTCGGCAGGGTGCGATTCTCGTGCTGGCCTTCATCCTGGTCCACAAGATCGGCGACACGCTGGCCAATATGACCTTCCGCCTGCTGTTCAACGATTTGGGCTTTTCCAAGGACGAGATTGCCTTTTACGACGTCGGGGTCGGTTTCTGGGCGCTGCTGGTCGGTGTGTTCGTCGGCGGCATTCTCTATGCCCGGCTGGGCATGAAGCGATCGGTGATGATCAGCCTGGTGCTGATGGCGGTGTCCAACCTGTCCTTCGCCGGGCTGGCGGCGGCGGGGCACAGCAATTTGGGCATGGCGGGCGCGATCGGGTTCGAGAATTTCGCGAGCGGGATCGGCGGCGTCACGCTGGTCGCCTATTTCTCGGCCTTGACCGATCTGCGTTTCACCGCCGCGCAATATGCCCTGATCTCGGCCGCGACCAGCGTGCTGGGGCGTATCCTGAGCGGAACGACGGCGGGGGCGCTGGTCGAGCGGTTCGGCTATGTCGACTTCTACCTGCTGACCACCGTCATCGCCTTGCCGGGCGTCATGCTGTTCGGCTGGATGGCGCGGTCGGGGATGATCGACCGATCGATCGGCAGTGCGGGCGTCGAGGGGGAAGGCGACACCCGCGCCGACGTGGCCGTCAAAGGCTGATCGGCCGCCCCTCATCGGCGAAGGCGGCGCTGACCGCCGCCGCGCTGGCGAGGACCCCGTCGATCCGCCGGGCGCCGAGGAGATCGCTCATCAGGAAGCGGGCCTTTTCGGGCGCCACCTCCATCTGCGCCAGGACGGTGAGCAAGGCCGCCTCCGCCGCCGTCATCCGCCCGCAGCAGCACGGCGCGATCGCGATCTGGCCCGAGGCATGCGCCGCGAGATCGGCCATCAGCGTCCGCATCAGGATAAGCGGGCGGCGAAAATCCTGCCCGAAGACGGTGAACAGGGTGTGCGCGGCCCGCGCATCGGCCAGCCCGTGCGCGCCCATCCGGCGGATCGCGAACAACGCGATCCGGGCATGGGGGCAGGCCGGGAGCATATGAGGCAGGGCAGTGGCGAGCGTGGTGGTTTCGGCCATCGGGCGGGACTCCGTATTTGCCCGCTCATGCTAAACCGACGCTATTGATAGTCAATCGCAAATAAAGCGTGATGCGTTATCGGTTCGTCGCATCACTGCGGCACCTCGTCATTCGCTTCCAGCACCTGCCCCGCCAGATAGAGCGATCCGGCGATCAGAACCCTGGCGGGGCGGTCGAAATGCCCGGCGATCCGGACCAAGGCATCGGCCGGATCGGTGGCTGCTTCGGCCGACAGCCCCTGACGGCGCGCCTGCCCGGCGAGGTCCTCGGGCGCGTGGCAGGAATGATGTGGTACCGGCACGGTCACGACCAGGTCCACCATCGCGCCCAGCCTATGCAGGACGGGCCCGGCATCCTTGTTGGCCAGCATGCCCAGCACCAGCGCACAGGGCCCTTGTGCCTTCCACCCGGCCATGGTTCGCGCCACGGGCGTCGCGGCGGAGGGGTTGTGCGCGCCGTCCAGCCAACATTCGCTTCCCTTGGGCAAGACCTGCGTCAGCGGGCCGGACGACAGCCTCTGCATCCGCGCGGGCCAGTGCGCCTGCGTAGCTGCGGCCTGGAGCGCGCTATCGGGGATCGTCACCGCCGCCTGATGCCGCGCCATGGCCACCGCCAAGGCCAGATTGCGCGACTGGTGCGGGCCCGACAGGCCGGGGCGGGGGAGGGTGATCGTGCCCTGCCGGTCCTCGTAGAGAATGGCCTTGCCACCGGATCGGCTGAACCAGGCCTCCCCACGCGCCAGCATCGGTGCGCCCGCAGCCTCGGCGACCTCCGCGATCGCCTGTCGCAGCGGCCGGGCATAGTCCATCGTCACCAGCGGGGTGCCCGCCTTGGCGATCCCAGCCTTTTCGCGGGCGATGCCCGTCAGGCTGCTGCCCAGAAAGGCTTCATGGTCGATCCCCAGCGCCGCGATCCCGCATATGGCGGGGGGTGGCAGGATGTTGGTCGCGTCGAGCCGCCCGCCCAGGCCCACCTCGACGATGGTCGCCGCCGCCGGGGTCCGCGCGAAGCAGAGAAAGGCGGCGGCGGTCGTCACCTCGAAGAAGCTCGCGCCGATCCCCTCGGCATGGTCGAGCACCTCGTCCAGCACGGATGCCAGAGCGGTGTCGTCGATCAGCCGCCCCGCCAGCCGGATGCGCTCGTTGAAGCGAACCAGATGCGGGCTCGAATAGACATGCACCGCCTGGCCCGACGCCTCGATCGCGGCACGCAGAAAGGCACAGGTCGATCCCTTGCCGTTGGTCCCGGCGACATGGAAGACCGGCGGCAGATGATGCTGTGGATCCCCCAGCCGGGCGAGCAGCGTCGTGATCCGTTCCAGCCCCAATATGTCCGCCCCCGGCGACAGCGACCAGAGCCGGTCGAGTTGCGCCTGCACGGCGGGGTTTTGGGATCGGGCATGATCGGGCATCGGCCGGTCTCGTGAAGGGAATGAAAAAGAGGCGGACCTCTCGGCCCGCCCCTCTAATGGCGTCGCGGCGAAAAGGCGACGCTTCGCGATCGGGATGTCAGGCGGCCTGACGCGAGGCGGTCAGATAGCCGATGACCGTCGCCAGCCGCTCGCGCAGATCGTGGCGATGGACGACCATGTCGAGCATGCCGTGATCCAGATAATATTCCGAAGTCTGGAAATCGTCGGGCAGCTTTTCGCGGATCGTGCTCTCGATCACGCGGCGGCCGGTGAATGCCAAGGTCGCCTTGGGCTCGGCGATCTGGACGTCGCCCAGCATCGCATAGGCGGCCATCACACCACCCGAGGTCGGGTCGGTCAGCACGACGATATAGGGCAGGCCCGCATCGTGCAGCATCTGGATGGCGACCGTGGTGCGCGGCATCTGCATCAGGCTGAGGATACCCTCCTGCATCCGCGCGCCGCCCGAGGCGGTGAAGATCACATAGGGGCAGTTGTCGGCGATCGCCGCCTCGACCCCGCGCACGAACGCCTCACCCACGGCTAGGCCCATCGAGCCGCCCATGAAGGCGAAGTCCTGCACGCCGACCACGACCTTGTTGCCCAGGATCGTGCCGCGCGCATTGACCAGCGCGTCGGCGTCGCCGTTATTGGCGCGGGCGACCTTCAGGCGGTCGGTGTAGCGCTTGGAGTCGCGGAACTTCAGCGGATCCTCGGGCACCTTGGGCGACGACAGCTCGGCGCAGCTGCCCTCGTCGAACAAGTGCCGGAAACGCGCTTTCGGCCCGATGCGGTCGTGATAATCGCATTTCGGGCAGACGTTCAGATTGTCTTCCAGCTCCTTGCTGAAGACCATCTGCCCGCATCCCTTGCACTTGTGCCAGAGATTGTCGGGCGTCTCCCGCTTGGCGACGAAGGGGATGACGTTGCGGACGCTGTTGAGCCAGCTCATGCGAGTTCCTTGCGCGCGTCGGCGATCGCCGACGACAGAGTTTCAATATAGGCGCGGACCGGGGCGGGCGCCGCCGCGCCATGTTCGCCGACCAGATCCACGATGGCGGAGCCGACGACCACACCGTCGGCGACCCGGCCGATCGCCGCCGCCTGGTCGGGGGTACGGACGCCGAAACCCACCGCGACCGGCAGGTTCGTCGCCGCCTTCAGCCTGGCGACTGCATCCTCGATCGAGGATTGCGCCGCCTGCTGCTGGCCGGTGATGCCCGCGACGGAGACATAATAGAGGAAGCCATCGGCACCCGTCAAAATCGTCGGCAGCCGCACGGCGTCGCTGGTCGGGGTCGCCAGCCGGATCGAGGCGATGCCCTTGTCCCGCAATGCGACGCCCAGCGCGTCGTCCTCCTCGGCGGGCACGTCGACGCAGATCACGCCGTCCACGCCTGCGCCAGCCGCAGCCTGCGCGAACCATTCGGGGCCGCGCACCGTCATCGGATTGGCATAGCCCATCAGGACCAGCGGCACCTCGGCATGGCGCGCGCGAAAGGCGCTGGCGATCGCCAGCACGTCGGCAGTGCGGGTGCCTGCCCCCAGGCTGCGGATATTCGCCTTCTGGATCGCGGGGCCGTCGGCCATCGGATCGGTGAAGGGCATGCCCAGCTCGATCAGGTCCGCGCCCCCCTCGACCAGCGCGTCGAGGATCGCGGCGGTGTCGGCGGGGGTCGGATCCCCGGCGGTCACGAAACAGACGAGCGCGGCGCGCCCCGCCGCATCGCAGCGGGCGAAGGTGTCGGCGATCCGGCTCACATCTTGGCTCCCAGCGCTTCGGCGACGGTGAAGATGTCCTTGTCCCCCCGGCCCGAGATATTGACCAGGACGATCTGGTCGCGGTTCATCAGCGGCGCGCGGCGGATCAGGCCGACCAGCGCATGGCTGCATTCCAGCGCGGGGATGATCCCCTCAACCTTGCAGCACAGCTGGAACGCGTCGAGCGCCTCGGTGTCGGTCACGCCCTCATAGACGACGCGGCCCGTGTCGTTCAGCCAGCTATGCTCGGGCCCGATCCCCGGATAGTCGAGCCCGGCCGAGATCGAATGCGCCTCGGCGATCTGCCCGTCTTCGTCCTGCAGCAGATAGGTCTTGTTGCCGTGCAGGATACCCGGCTTGCCGCCGGTCAGGCTGGCGGCATGCTGGGTGGTGTTCAGGCCATGCCCGGCCGCCTCGATGCCCAGCATCGCGACCTCGGGATCGTCGAGGAAGGGGTGGAACAGGCCGATCGCATTCGATCCGCCGCCGACCGCGGCGATCAGCAGGTCGGGCAGCCGCCCCTCGGCCTCCAGCATCTGCGCCTTCGACTCGGTGCCGATCACCGCCTGGAAGTCGCGGACCATCTCCGGATAGGGATGCGGTCCTGCGGCGGTGCCGATGATGTAGAAGGTGTCGTGGACATTGGCGACCCAGTCGCGCAGCGCCTCGTTCATCGCGTCCTTCAGCGTCTGCGCGCCCGAGGTCACCGGGCGGACCTCGGCGCCGAGCAGCTTCATGCGGAAGACGTTGGGCGCCTGACGCTCGATATCGCGCGCGCCCATGAAGATGGTGCAGGGCAGGCCGAAGCGCGCCGCCACCGTGGCGGTCGCCACGCCATGCTGCCCCGCGCCCGTCTCGGCGATGATCCGCGTCTTGCCCATGCGCTTGGCGAGCAGGATCTGGCCGATGCAGTTGTTGATCTTGTGCGCGCCGGTGTGGTTCAGTTCCTCGCGCTTGAAATAGACCTTCGGCCCCTTGCCCTCGGGCGCGCTGGCGCGGAGCGTCTCGGTCATGCGCTCGGCATAGTACATCGGGCTGGGGCGACCGACATAATGGGTCATCAGGTCGTCGAACTCGGCCTTGAAGGCCGAATCGACCTGCGCCGCGCGATATTCGCGTTCCAGGTCGAGGATCAGCGGCATCAGCGTCTCGGCGACATAGCGGCCGCCGAAATCACCGAAATGGCCGCGCTCGTCGGGCTGCGCACGGAAGGAATTGGGGGCGTTCATCTCGTTTCCCTTGGGCGTTTGCAAAGGCGACCCCTGCAAACGATCCTGTCACTGATTTGTCGCAACGGCTTTAAGGAACGTCGCGATCTTGTCCATATCCTTGACGCCGGGCGCGCTCTCGACGCCGGAGGATATATCGACCAGCGGCGCGCCGGTTCGGCGGATCGCTTCGCCCACATTGCCCGCGTCCAGTCCGCCCGACAGTGCCCAGCGCAGCGGATGGCGTACTCCGTCGAGCAGGCTCCAGTCGAAGCGCAGCCCCATGCCGCCCGGCAGCGATGCGTCGTCGGGCGTCTTGGCATCGTACAGGATACGCGTGGCCGCTCCGGCATAGTCGCGGACCTTGTCGACATCGGCGCGCACCTTGATGGCGACGGCGGCCCAGACCTCGCGGTCGAATTTCGACCGGATCGCCGCCACCCGCGCGGGGGCGGTGCGGTGAAGCTGGATCGCGTCGAGCATTCCGGCGCGCACCGCGGCCTCCAGCAGCTGGTCGTCGGGATCGACAAAGACGCCGACGCGCTGGACATGGCCCGGGACCCGCCCCGCCAGTCCTGCCGCGACGTCGAAGGTCAGGTGGCGCGGCGAGGCGGGGAAGAACACGAAGCCGACATGGCTCGCCCCGCCGCCCAGCGCGGCGTCGAGCGTGGCGGGGGTCGTCAGTCCGCAGATCTTGGCAGTGGTCGTCATGGCCAGCTCCGAAAAGAGAGGACTGTTGCGAATATCGTCAAAGCGTCGCGGCGATCGCCCGCGCGGCGGCGTCGGGGTCTTCGGCCTGGGTGATCGGGCGGCCGATGACCAGGATCGAGGCCCCGGCGTCCAGCGCGGCGCGCGGGGTCACCACGCGCTTCTGGTCGCCGACGGGACCATCCGCCGGACGGACGCCCGGCACCACGAAGAAGCCCTTGGGCCAAGCCTTGCGCACCGCCGCGACCTCGGCACCCGAACAGACGATGCCGTCCACCCCGGACTCGGCGGCCAGATCGGCGAGGCGCCGGACATGATCGGCGGGGGAGCCGGTGACGCCGGTATCCGACAGATCATTGGCGTCGAGGCTGGTCAGCATCGTCACCGCCACCACCTTGGTGCCGGTCGGCGCGGCGGCCTTGGCATCCTCCAGCATCGCGCGACCGCCGCTGGCATGGACGGTCAGGATCGCCGGGGCGAGCGGCCCCAGCGACTGGACCGCCTTGGCGACGGTGTTGGGAATGTCGTGCAGCTTCAGGTCGAGGAAGATGGGCAGCCCGATATGCGCCATCTCGCGCACGCCCCCCGCGCCGTGCGCGCAGAAGAATTCCAGCCCCAGCTTCAGCCCGCCGACATGATGGCGGACTTTGTTCGCCATCGCCTGGGCACGGGCGAGGTCGGGGGTGTCGATCGCGACGAAGATGCGGTTGCTCATAAAGGGATCAGACCATGGGCTGGGGGGTGGCGATGGGCTGGGCGGCGACCGGGCCGGTGGCGGCATAGGCGTCGGTCTCCGCCGAGACGGCGGCCAGCGAACGCTCGGCCGCGCTCAGCCGCTGGCGAAGACGCCAGCGTGCCGCATGCTGCCAGATCAGCGTCGGGACCAGCCCCATCAGGAAGGTCAGGAACAGGAGAAGCGGCAGGTTGACGTCGGCCACCAGCCCGCCGACCAGCCGGATCGGCACGGTCGTCCAGTTCCCGATCGTGAAGGCCGCGGCCAGAAAGGCCAGCAGGCACCAGAACAGCATTTTCAGGAACTGCATGCGCTTCTCCGCGTCATTCTCTCGTCCGAACGCCCTACCGGCACCGGACATCGCTTGGCGAGGCGGGTCTAGCGGCGTTGGTCCGGCATGACCAGCCTGTCAGCCTATCTCCTGGCGAAGCGAGGCGATCAGCGGGGCGATCGCAGTCAGCCGCGCCGCCTCCTCATCGAGGATCGCCAGGAAGGCCCGGCGCTTGAACGCGGCGACGCGACCCGGCTTCAGCCGGATGGTCGGGGGCAGGGTGGAGATGGCGATGTCGATCATCCGCTCCGCCCCGTGCAGACGGCCCCAGAGATAGTCGTTCTCGCGGTAGCTGCGGCTGAAGAACGCGCCGAAGGTCAGGAACTGGATTCCCTTCAACGTCGCCTCCGCGCCGCCCGAGCGGATCGCGGTGGCATCATCGGGGGCGATGCGATCGACCTTGATCGGATCGAACTCGTCCAGCCCTTCGCCCTGGAGCAGCGGCAGGGTCGCCACGTCGAAATAGGGAAAGCCAAGATAGGTCAGCAGCAGCGTCCGTCGAGCGACGCGGGGGAGCCCGGCAAAGGCCGCCGCCAGCCGTGCATCGGCCTCGCCATCCAGCCGGATCAGGTCGAACCGTACCGCGATCCGGTCGAGCAGCGCCGCGCCATCGTCGGGCATGTTGCGGAGATCGTCCGCCCCTATGGCATCCGCGCTGCCATGCTGGCGTTCCAGATAGTCGGCGAGCGAATCATAGATCGCGTCGCGCACCGGGGCGAGCTCGGCCTCGCTGTGATCCGCCTCCAGCTCGGTCAGCCGCCGCGCCAGCAGGCGCAGTCGCCGGATGCGATAGCCCAGGTCGAAGACGCGCAGGAAGGTCTTGGCACCGTTGCTCGGGCCGCCGGTGAAGGAGATCGCGTCGCCCTCGACGCTGCGCGCCGCGATCGTCCGCTCGACCATCGCGCGCAGCCGGATACGCTGTTGCGGCCCTTCGTCGCCAATGGCGTCGGACAGCAGCGTTGTCAGCGCGTCGATGACGTTGGCGACCTTCAGATGCCCATAGGCGGCATAGCTGAACCCGGCCTTTGCGGCGGCGGCCGCCTGGGCGCGGACACGCCAGGACGCCAGCCGTGCGGCGGTGGGGCGGTCGAGGAAGAAGGTGCCGCCGAACAGCTGCTCGATCTCCAACTCCACCTCTTCGCGGATCGCGGCGACGATCGCCTGCATCCGGTCGATCCGCCCCGAGCGGGCAGCGATCGCCTCCAGATTGTCCCGGATGGGCTGTTGCCGGGGAAGTTCGCTGATCGCGCCGATGATCGTCTGGAAGAAGCCGGGATGGCCGCCGCCGCCGGGCAGGCGGAAATGCATACCCGGAAAGGGATCGATATAGACGAAGCGGCGATCCACCTGCCGCCGGGCAGGGCGACGACCTAGCGCATCGATGGCGGGACGGAAGGGCGCGTTGACCAGCACCGAGCCGTCGATCAGCACCGCCTTGTCCGCCGCCCCCGCCGCATGATGGCGCGGCAGGACTCGGCGCAGGAAGGCGTCGCGGCTGTCCCAGCTCTGGTCGCGGCTTTCGAGCACCCGGTCCAGCTCGCCGACCATGAAGGGCGGGAATGCGCCGGGAAAGCTCGACGTCGCGCGCGCGGCGAACACCAGTTCCGGGATGGCCGCCAGCCTGCCGCCGCCGCTGTCGGTGAAATCGACCACCATACGATGTTCGGTCTCCACCACCTCGCCCGGCGAATGGAGCCGCAGCCGCTGGGGCTGGCCGGTGAAATCGGTGACGGTGACGAACAGGTCGAGCGGCTGGCCGGGGGGAAGCAGGCGCTTGCCCGCCGGGGCCGCCGCCATCCGGTCGAACGCATCGAGCAGCCGGGTGGTGAAGGCATCGGCGGCGAAGGGCGGCTCGAACCAGCGCGAGCGGATGAGATGACCGACCTTGCGTCGCACCTCCTCGCGCGTTTCCTCGTCCAGCAGGTCGAGCTTCTCGCCGCTGCGGCCCGCCGCCATCCATGCGATCGGCATCGCCCACATCTTGGAAAAGCGCGAGGTCGGCGCCGCCTCGGGCGCGATCAGCGATTCGATGTCCGCCGCCTCCAGCCAGAGGTCGGTCAGCGGATCGAGCGATTGGCCGGTCGCCAGCGCCTGCCCCAGGAAGATGCCGTTGATCCCCCCGGCGCTCGCCCCCGCGATGATGTCGGCCAGGATACGCACCCGCACGCCGCCGCGCGCCGCCATCTCGTCCAGCAGATCGTGATAGACCGCATCGACCGCCGAGGCGGGTTCGTCGCCTTCATGCGAGGCGCGGCTGGCGCGCACCACCCGCCAGATTTCCTTGGTGATGCCGTGCATATAGACGGCTAGGCTGATCCCGCCATAGCAGACCAGCGCCAGCCGCAATTCCTTCTCGCGCATCAATGCCGTCCGATCATCGCCCAGATGGGCAGATGATCCGATGCCTTGCGCGAGGTGGCCGTGGCATGAACGCCGCAATCGGCGATGCGCAATTCGGGCGATACCATGATCCGGTCCAGCCGCCCGATCGGCCGCCGGGCATGAAAGCTCGGCCCCGTCTCGGCCAGGGTAAAGTCCCGCGTGAAGTCGCGCAGACAGCCGGCGGCGCGCGTCCACTCGTTGAGGTCGCCCATCATCACCGTGGGATGGCGATCGATGCAACTCGTCAGATGCGAGATGATGGCCGCCGCCTGCCGCCGCCGCCACAACCCCGACAGGTCGAGATGCATCCCCACCACCCGCAACACCCCCGCCGTCGTGCGCAGATCGGCCATGACCGCGCCGCGCGGTTCCAGCGAGGGGAGGTGGATCGCCTCGAAATCCAGGATCTCGGTCGACTTGCGCACCAGGATTGTATTGCCGTGCCAGCCGAGCGAACGCGCCTTCATGCCATAGACGATGGGCTTCCACGCGCTATGCTCGTCGAGCAGATGGAGCGGGATCACGCCCTCGCGCTCCCCGAAGCGACGGTCGGCTTCCTGCAACGCGATGATGTCGGCATCGACCTCGCGCAACACGTCGAGGATACGGTCGGGATTGCGGCGGCGGTCGGCGCCGATCCCCTTGCGGATATTGTAGCTCGCGACCTTGATCATTTCGCGACTGAAACGCCGCGCGGGGCGTTTGGTGCCACCCAGGGTCTGGGAGGTGGTGCCGGATGAGGGGATCGAACCCCCGACCTTCGGTTTACAAAACCGCTGCACTACCGCTGTGCTAATCCGGCGTTGCCGATCCCCCTAGCGTCAAGCGACGCCAAAGGTCCAGCCCTCCGTTTGCGCGATCTGCGGGGTAAGCCCCGCCGGGTGCCACAAGTCGGGTCGCGCCGCGACCTTGCGCAACCATGCGGCGGTCAGGATCGCATCGGTGCTGTGATCGTCATAGACGGCCAGGGGATCATGGGTCCGGCTGCCGAGATGCAGCAGTGCGGCATCCAATGTCTCGGCGCTCCGCATCTTGCTACGCCCCCGGGGCCGCCCGGCGTCGCGCGCGGCGATCGTGGTATAGATTTCCACCACCGTCATGCCGGCGGGCGGCACGGGATCGAACGGCCAGATGGCGACCTGTCCGTCCAGTCGGTGCAGCAGGCGCATGCCCGAAAAGCTGGCTTTGGCGACCTGCGACGCGCCGATCGCGTCATAGACGGTCGAGGGTTTGCGGGTGCCGTCGACCGCGACCTCGCAGCGGCGCCAGTGGAGAAAATCCGCCTTTCGCCCATCGGCGGCACCGAGATAGAAATGCCGCCCCCGCCGCGCCTCGAGAAAGCTGCGCGCGCCCAGATCGGGATCGTCGCAGCTCCGCTCGACATGGGCCCAGAGCGCGCGGGCATCCGGCGTAGCGGGATCGCCGGGAAGATGCGCGCCCCGCTCGACAAAGGGGGCGGAGAAGCTGAAGTCGAAACCGACCAGCAGCGGTTCATGGCGCCTTGCGATCAGCCATGCTGCAATACCCTCCCGCGACCAGGCCCGTCCCGGCGGCGCGACGATGCCGGGCGCGGCGTCGCCAAGACCACAGCGGGCCATCCGGATGCCGGAATGCGCCGTGCCGTGCGCCCCCGACCAGTCGATTGCGACGAACTCCGCAAATTGATCAGCCTTCATCGCCGCCGCCCTGGAGCGCGCGCCGCCGCTCGTCCCACCAGGCCATGCGTTCGGCAATCCGCTTCTCCAGGCCACGGCCGGATGGTTCGTAGAAGGGCTGGGGCGGCAGTTCGTCGGGCCAGTAATTCGCCCCCGAAAAGCCGCCATCGGCGTCATGGTCATATTGATAGCCCGCGCCATATCCGATCTGCTTCATCAGCTTGGTGGGCGCGTTCAGGATATTGGCGGGCGGCATCAGCGATCCCGTTTCCTTCGCGGTCCGCCAAGCCTGTTTCTGTGCCTTGTAGGCCGCATTGGATTTGGGCGCGGTCGCGCAATAGAGACAGGCCTGCACGATCGCCAGCTCGCCCTCCGGCGAGCCCAGAAACTCATAGGCATCCTTGGCCGCCAGGCACTGGGTCAGTGCCTGTGGGTCGGCCAAGCCGATATCCTCGATCGCGGCTCGGGTCAGCCGACGGAGCACGTAGAGCGGCTCCTCTCCGGCGGTCAGCATCCGGGCGAGATAATAGAGCGCCGCCTGCGGGTCCGATCCCCGGATCGATTTGTGCAGCGCGGAGATCAGGTTGTAATGCCCCTCGCGATCCTTGTCGTAGACGGCCACGCGGCGCTGGAGAAAGGATGACAGCCCGGCGGCGTCGAGCGGCTCCGGGAGGTCGACCGAGAACAGCGTCTCCGCCTGGTTGAGCAGGAAACGGCCATCGCCATCGGCACTGGCGATCAGGGCTTCGCGCGCGCCGTCCAGCAGGGGCAGGGGGCGTTCCATCACCGCCTCGGCTCGCTCCAGCAATTGTTCGAGCGCGGATTGTCCCAGCCGGTGGAGGATCAGTACCTGTGCGCGGCTGAGGAGTGCGGCGTTGAGCTCGAAGGAGGGGTTCTCGGTGGTCGCGCCGACCAGCGTGACCGTGCCGTCCTCGACAAAGGGCAGGAAGCCGTCCTGCTGCGCGCGGTTGAAGCGGTGGATCTCGTCCACGAACAACAAGGTGCGCTGCCCCATCCGGGCATGCTCGCGCGCCTCCGCAAATACCTTCTTGAGCTCGGCCACGCCGGAAAAGACCGCAGAGATTGCGGCGTAGCGCAGGTTCACCGCGGCGGCGAGCAGGCGTGCGATCGTCGTCTTGCCCGTGCCCGGCGGTCCCCAGAGGATCATCGAGGACAACCGCCCCGCCGCGACCATCCGTCCGATCGCCCCGCCGGGGCCGGTCAGATGATCCTGCCCCACGACATCCTCCAACCGCTCCGGGCGAAGACGGTCGGCGAGCGGCGCGTTCGTCGGGGGCGGGGCGGGAGAGGGGGCGGGGTCCATGCCCGCGAACAGATCGGCCATGCCTCCATGTAGGAAATGAGAATGCGGTCGTCACCTCTCCGTGAAGATATATCGGAGAGCATCTTGACGCTTCCGATCAAAGATATATCTTGATGCTATCGAAACAAGGAAGACTTATGCGACACCATCATCATCACAGAGGCGAGCATGGCGATGGCCACTCGCGCGGCCGGTGGCATTTCGGGCCGCCCGATCGGGAAGGCATGTTCCGGGGGCCGCGCGGCGGCGACTGGTTCATGGGGGGCGAGCGTCCCGGCGGCGGGCGTCGTCCGCGCATGTTTGACGGCAGCGAACTCCGCCTCGTCCTGCTCAGGCTGATCGCGGACGAACCGCGCCACGGCTATGATCTGATCCGCGCGATCGAGGCGCTGACCGGCGGCGCCTATGCCCCCAGTCCGGGCGTCATCTATCCGACGATCACGCTGCTCGACGAAATGGGCTTCATCGAGGAACAGCAGTCCCAGGGTGCCAAGAAGCGCTTCGCCGCCACCGATACGGGGCTTGCGCATCTTGCCGAACATGCCGAACAGGTCGAGGCGCTGATTGCCCGACTGAGCGCGCTCGGCAAACATCGCGAGCGGGTTGACTCGGCACCGATCCGGCGGGCGATGGGCAATCTGCGCGTTGCGCTGGGCGAGCGGTTCGGACGCGGCGACGTTTCGCAGGACATGCTGCACCAGGTGACCGCCATGATCGACGAACTGGCCCAGAAAGTGGAGCGATTGAAATGACCATCTCCGTCACCCGCGTACCGACCCTGTCGGCCAGCCGCTATCTCCAGCAGCTTGCCAAGCATTGGAGCCACAAGATGGAGGTGGTCTTTACCCCGGAAGAGGGGACCATCACCTTTCCCAACGGCTCGCGGCTGGAGATGCGCGCGGCCAGCGAGACGCTCGACATCGTGCTGCACGTGCCCGAAGACGGCGACACGGCCCGGATGCGCGAAGTGGTATCGAGCCATCTCGACCGTTTCGCCTTTCGCGAGGCGCCGCTGACCTTCGACTGGCGCGACGGCTGAGCGTCAGGCCCGCTCGGCGAACAGCAGGCGATAGGCGTCGATTACCGCCTCGTTCACCTTGTCCCACCGGTAATCGGCAACGCGGGCCTGGCCCGCCTCGCTGTACCGGCGGCGCAGGTCGGGATCGGTGGCGATCCGCTCCAACGCGTCGGCATAGCCGTTGATGTCGCGCGCGCCGACCAGATGGCCGGTCTCGCCCTCGACCACCAGGTCCATCGCCCCGGTGGCATTGGCCGCCACCACGGGCACGCCCGCCGCCATCGCCTCGGTCGTGACGTTGCCGAAGGTCTCGGTCACGCTGGGGTTGAAGAAGATGTCCATCGACGCGACGGCCCGGCCCAGATCGTCTCCGGTCTGATAGCCTGCGAAGATCGCATCGGGCGTCGCCTTGGCGAACCAGTCCTGCGCGGGGCCCTTGCCCACGACCAGCACCTTGTGCGGCACGCCCCGGCGGCGCAACTCGGCAAGCGCCTCGGCAAAGACGTCGAGGCCCTTTTCCTTGACCAGTCGACCAAGGAAGCCGATCGCCACCTCGTCGTCGCCGATGCCCAGCGAACGACGCCATTCCAGGCTGCGGCGCGAAGGGCGGAAACGGTCGTGATCGATCCCGCGCGACCAGATGCTCATCGGCGGCGTCACGCCCCAGCCGCGCAGTAGGGTGATCATGCTGGGGCTGGGGGCGACGATGCGGTCGAATTTGTTGTAGAAGCGGGTGAGCAACCGGATGATTGCCGGTTCCAGAAAGCCGAGGCCGTAATAGGCCGGATAGGTCTCGAACCGGGTATGCACCGATGCGAGCGAGGCGACCCCCTTATCCCGTGCCCAGCGCACCGCCGCATGACCCAGAAATTCGGGGGCGGAGACATGGACGATATTGGGCGCGAACGCCTCCAGATCGGCGCGCACGCTGGCGGGCAGGCCACGCGCCAGCTTATAGTCGGCACGCAGCGGCATCGGGATCGACGGCACGTCGACCAGATCGCCCACCGGCGGAAAGGCCGGGGTCGAGGAGGTCGGCGAATAGACGCGCACCGCGACTCCGCGCGCGAGCAGATGGCCGACGAGCAGGTTCAGGCTCTGGTTCGCGCCGTCGCGCGTGTAATTATAGTTGCCGCTGAACAGGGCGACACGAAACTGGTCTGGGGTCATGGAATCCTGCCCATAGCCGGGTGACGCCCGGATGACCACTCCCGCGCGCATGCTGCGCTCTGTTCCATTTACGTTCCGCCGACGCTACATGGGCGTCATGGCCAAGATCCAGAAGCGTTATGTCTGCCAATCCTGCGGATCGGTATCCTCCCGCTGGCAGGGGCAATGCCCCGACTGTTCCGAATGGAACACCATGCTGGAGGAAGCGCCGGTCCAGATGACCCCCTTTGCCGCCAAGCATAATTTGCAGGGCGGCGGACGGGCGATCCAGCTCGTCGGGCTGGACGCCGATATTCCGCTGCCCGACCGGATGGCAACCGGCATCGCGGAACTCGACCGGGCGCTCGGCGGCGGCTTCGTGGAGGGGTCGGCGACGCTGATCGGCGGCGATCCGGGGATCGGCAAGTCGACGCTGCTGCTTCAGGCGGCGGCGAAGCTGGCAATGGCGGGGCGGCCGGTCGCCTATGTGTCGGGCGAGGAAGCGGCGGATCAGGTCCGGCTGCGAGCACGGCGGCTGGGGCTGGGGCAGGCGCCCGTCCGGCTCGCGGCGGCGACCTCGGTACGCGACATCCTGACCACCCTGTCGATCGGCACGCCGCCCGCGCTCCTTATCATCGACTCGATCCAGACCATGCATTCCGACCTGATCGAAGGCGCGCCGGGCACGGTCAGCCAGGTCCGCGCCTCGGGTCAGGAACTGATCCGCTTCGCCAAGGAGCGCGGCACCGCCGTCGTGCTTGTCGGGCATGTCACCAAGGACGGATCGATCGCGGGTCCGCGCGTGCTCGAACATATGGTCGACACCGTGCTGGCCTTCGAGGGCGAGCGGAGCCACCAATATCGCATCCTGCGCGCGATCAAGAACCGCTTCGGCGGCACCGATGAGATCGGCGTCTTTTCCATGCAGACCGAGGGGCTGGCCGAGGTCGGCAATCCGTCCTCGCTGTTCCTGACCAATCGCGAGGAGGGGATGACCGGCGCGACCGTCTTCCCCGCCCTGGAAGGGACGCGGCCCGTGCTGGTCGAGATCCAGGCCTTGACCGTCCGCCTGGCCTCGGGCGCCACGCCGCGCCGGGCGGTCGTGGGGTGGGATTCCGGGCGGCTGGCGATGATCCTGGCGGTGCTGGAGGCGCGGTGCGGGCTCAGCTTCTCCTCGGCCGAGGTCTATCTCAACATCGCCGGAGGATACCGCGTGCAGGACCCCGCTGCCGACCTAGCGGTCGCCGCCGCACTCATTTCGGCGCTGTCGGAGCGTCCGGTGCCCTCGACCGCGATCGTGTTCGGCGAGATCGCGCTGTCGGGCGAAATCCGTTCGGTCGCGCATGGCCCGCTGCGGTTGAAGGAGGCGGGCAAGCTGGGCTTCGAAAAGGCCATGCTCCCGCGTGCGATGGCCGGGGACGAGGGCGGATTGGCGATGACCGGCTTTCGAACCTTGGCCGAGTTCGTTGACCATATGCTGGGCCGGGGGTAGCGAGGGGAGGTGTCGCCCCGCCTGTCCCCGCCAGCCGGGCGGACATGGCATTCCCGCCGGGCGCATGACGGATGGGTTGAAGAGTTGGACACCAGGCGTTGACGGCCCTTGATATTCTTGTCCTTATCGCGGTGTTCGGCGCGGCGATCCAGGGTTTCCTGCGCGGTTTCGTGACCGAGGTGCTGGCGCTGTTCGCCTGGGTCGCAATGGTCGCCGCGTTGAAGCTGTTCCATATTCCGCTGGCCCAGACCCTGACCGGCGTGGTTGGCACCGTATCGGGCGCGGCGGTGCTGGCCTTCGCCTTGATCGTCGGCGTCACCTATCTCGGCGGGCGGCTGGTCGCGCGGGCAATCGGACAGCGCACGCGGACCTCGGTGCTGGGGCCGGTCGACCGGGCGCTGGGCTTCGGCTTCGGCGCGCTCAAGGGGCTGATCCTGGCCAGCCTCGTCTTCCTGGTCGTCGCTCTGATGGTCGATACGGTCAGCGGTGGTCCCGCCCGGCGACCCGACTGGATGGTCAAGAGCCGGACCTACAAGCTGCTCAACGCCACCAGCGCCGGGATCGCCGATTTCGTCGATCGCCGCCGTCGCGGGCTTCCCGTCTTCGGCGCGCCCACCCCGCCCGCCGCCTCTAACAGCGAGACGCCGTCATGACCGCCCCCCTCTACAATGCCGAGATCCTGCGGCTGACCACGGCCATCCCGCATGACCGCCGCCTGGCCGACCCGATGGCCAGTGTCGAGCGCCGCTCGCCCATTTGCGGCAGCCGGGTCACCGTCGACGTCAATCTGGACGAGGACGGGCGGGTGAGCGAGGTGGGGATGCTGGTCCGTGCCTGTGCGCTGGGTCAGGCATCCTCGGCATTGCTGGCAGGCCATGTCGTGGGGCGCACCCCGTCCGAACTCGCGGCCGCCCGCGATCGCCTGACCGACTGGCTGGCGAGCGGGCAGGGGGAGGTGCCCGACTGGCCGGGGCTCGACGTCTTTGCCCCCGCCTTGCCCTATACCGCGCGCCACCCCTCGATCCGGCTGGCCTTCGAGGCCGCCGCCGAGGCCGCGCAGGAAGCGGGAGCGCGGCGCTGATGCATGGCGAGGTCTCGCTGATCCGTGACGGCGCGATCCTGTTCGGCTTCGGTCTCGCTTTCGTTCTGATCTTCCGCCGACTGGGGCTCGGCGCGACGCTGGGTTATCTGGTCGCGGGCGCGGTCGTCGGTCCGCATGTCCTGGGGCTGGTCGGCGACGCCGAGTCGAAGCTGGGCATTGCCGAGATCGGCATCACGCTTCTCCTGTTCATCGTCGGGCTGGAGCTCAACCCCGCCCGGTTGTGGCGGATGAAGCACGAGATTTTCGGACTGGGGTTGCTCCAGGTCGCCGCCTGCGGGCTGGCGATCAGCGGTATCGTTCTGCTCGCCCATTTCTCGCTGGAGGCGGCGCTGGCGCTGGGCCTGCCGCTCGCCTTGTCATCGACCGCGCAGGTGCTGCCGATGCTCCAGTCCTCGGGGCGGTTGCGGACACCCTTTGGCGAGCGGGCCTTCTCGATCCTGTTGTTTCAGGATCTGTCGATCGTCCCGCTGATCACCATCGTCGCGGCCATGTCGCGCAATCCCGCCGATCATACCGGGCCGCCTGGCTGGATCCTCGCGCTTGAAACGGTCGGCGCGATCATCGGGCTGATCGTGGCGGGGCGCTTCTTGCTGCGCCCGCTCTTCCGCCTGATCGGCAATATGGGCGAACGCGAGATGTTCGTCTTTGCGGGCCTCTTTACCGTCATCGCCAGCGCGGCGGTGATGGAGATGCTGGGCCTGTCGACCGCGCTGGGGGCCTTTATCGCGGGCGTGATGCTGGCCGACAGCCCGTACCGGCACGAGCTGGAGGCCGATGTCGAGCCCTTCCGCTCGATCCTGCTCGGCCTGTTCTTCCTGGCGGTCGGCATGATGCTCGATCTGCCCGCCATCGCCCAGCGGCCCGTCTTCGTCGCGGTCATGGCGCTGGCGTTGATCGCGACCAAGACCGGGGTCATCGCGCTGATCGGTCTGGCGTTCCGGATGAACTGGCGCTCCGCGCTCGCGCTGGGCCTGCTGATGAGCCAGGGCGGCGAGTTCGGCTTCGTGCTGTTCGCCCAGGCCCAGCAGGGCTATCTGATCGCGCCCGAGGCGGCGAGCCTGTTCGGCGCGATCATCACCCTGTCGATGGCGACCACGCCGTTCCTGATGCGTGCGACGCGCAGCATTCGCGAGGAACCAGTCATTACCCGAGGCGGTGAGCGCCAGGGGCCGGTGACCGACGGTGCCAACGCCCTGATCGTCGGTTATGGGCGCTTTGGCCAGACGGTCGCGCAGATGCTGATCGCCAGCGACATTCCCGTCACGCTGATCGACCGCGATATCGAGATGATCGACATCGCCGCCTCGTTCGGCGCCAAGGTCTATTATGGCGACGGCACCCGACTCGACCTGTTGCGCCAGGCGGGCGCGGCAGAGGCCGAGCTGATCCTGTTCTGCCTCGACGACGACCAGATCACGCTCGATCTGCTGGAAAGCGTCCATGCCGCCTTCCCGAATGCGGCGCTGTTCGTCCGCGCCTATGATCGGCGGGCGGTGCTGCGGCTGAAGGGCGGCCCGGCCGCCTACGTGGTCCGCGAGGTGCTGGAGTCCGCGGTCAAGATGGCGCGGCTGGCGTTGGGCAGTCTCGATGTCGGCGAGGCGGAGATCGAACGGGTCGAGGCGATGTATCGCGCGCGCGACAAGGAACGACTCGCCGCCCAGGCCGAGGCGGGCGATCTGCGCGCGGCGAACGACCGGATCATCACGCAGGACGAACGGAAGGGCTGACCATGGGATTGGTGGCGATATTGGCGGCGCTGTCGGGCGCGATTGCCATTGCGGCGGGGGCCTTCGGGGCGCACCGGGCCGAGGGCGCGGCCGTCGAGTGGCTGCGCACCGGCGGCCAATATCAACTGATCCATGCCGTCGCCGCTCTGGTCGCCATGCGCTTCGAGGCGCGCGGGGTGGCATGGGCTTTCGTGATCGGGGCGGCGATCTTTGCCGGCACGCTTTATGCCATGGCCTTTGGCGCGCCGCGCTGGCTGGGGGCGGTCACGCCGATCGGGGGAACGGTCCTGATCGGCGGATGGCTCTGGTTCGCCTGGACCTTGCGCGGCTGAACGCGGCGGCTTCACCTGCGCGAGGCGATGTTCTAGGGACCAGCCATGGCCGATCCATTCTATATCACCACCGCGATCCACTATCCCAATGGCCGTCCGCATATCGGCCATGCCTATGAGATGGTCGCCGCCGACGTCATCGCCCGCTTTCAACGTCAGGCGGGGCGCGACGTTCTGTTCCAGACGGGCACCGACGAGCATGGCCTGAAAATGGCACAGGCGGCGCGTGCGCGCGGCATTTCGACGCGTGAGTTCGCCGACGAAATGTCCAGTCATTTCCATGTCATGGCGGATCGTCTTGACATTTCCTATGACCGGTTCATCCGCACCGTCGACGCCGATCACTATGCCGCGAGCCAGGCGATCTGGAAGGCGATGCAGGACAAGGGCGATCTGTATTTCGATCGCTACGAAGGCTGGTATTCGGTTCGCGACGAGGCCTTTTACGACGAGAGCGAACTGACCGTCGGCGACGACGGCACCAAGCTGTCGCCGCAGGGCACGCCGGTGGAATGGACGGCGGAGGAGACCTGGTTCTTCCGCCTGTCCAAATATCAGCAGCCGCTGCTCGACCTGTATCGCGACAATCCCGATTTCATCCGCCCCGAAAGCCGCCGGAACGAGGTGATGCGCTTCGTCGAGGGCGGGCTGTCCGACCTGTCGGTCTCGCGCACCAGCTTCGACTGGGGGGTGCCGGTGCCCGACAGCCCCGGCCACGTCATGTATGTCTGGGTCGACGCGCTGACCAATTACCTGACCGGCACCGGCTATCCCGACAAGGACAGCGAACTGGCGCGTTTCTGGCCCGCCAATCTGCACCTGATCGGCAAGGACATCGTGCGGTTCCACACCGTCTACTGGCCTGCCTTCCTGATGTCGGCGGACCTGCCGCTGCCGCAATCGGTGTTCGGCCATGGCTTCCTGCTCCACCGGGGCGAGAAGATGTCGAAGTCGGTCGGCAACGTGGTCGATCCGATGGGTCTCGCCGATGCCTTCGGCGTCGATGCGCTGCGGTATTTCTTCCTGCGCGAGGTCAGCTTCGGGCAGGACGGTTCCTACTCGGCCGAGGCGATCGTGACCCGCGTGAACGCGGAACTGGCCAACAGCTTCGGCAATCTGGCGCAACGCACCCTGTCGTTCATCGCCAAGAATCTGGGCGGCGCCTTGCCCGAGGCGGGGCGGAGCGATCCGGCCGATGCCGTCTTGCTGGAAGAGGTGGTCGTCGCCTGCGCCGCGCTGAAGACCGCATTTGATGATCTGGCGCTGAGCCAGGGGATCGAGGCGTGGATGCGCGGCGTCCATACCTGCAACCAGTATATCGACGTGCAGGCGCCCTGGTCGTTGCGCAAGACCGATCCGGAGCGGATGCACGCCGTGCTGGGCACGCTGGTCCGCGCGATCCGGATGCTGGCGATCGCCATCCTGCCTGTTACGCCGCGCGGGGCGGGGCTGGTGCTCGATACGCTGGGCGCGGACGAGCGCGATCATGCCGCGATCGATGATGACGGGTGGTATGCTCGCCGTGCCGCCAATGGCGTGCCGCTGTCCCCGCCGTCCCCAGCCTTTCCGCGGCTGGAAATCCCGGCCGAGGCGGACGCCTGATGCTTGCCGACAGCCATTGCCACCTCAACTATAAGGGGCTGGCGGAGGATCAGGCGGTACTGGCGCGCGCACGCGACCGCGGCGTGACCGCGATGCTCAACATCTCCACGCGGGAGAACGAATGGGATGCCGTCATCGCCACTGCCGAGCGCGAGCCCGACGTCTGGGCGACGGTCGGCATCCATCCGCACGAGGCCGATGCGCATCCCCATATCGATACCGCCAAGCTGATCGAGCGGGCGGCGCATCCGCGCGTCGTCGGCATCGGCGAAAGCGGGCTGGACTATTTCTACGACCATAGCGACCGCGCGCGCCAGCAGGCGAGCTTTCGCGCGCATATCGCCGCCTGTCGCGAAACCGGCCTGCCGCTTGTCGTCCACACCCGCGAAGCGGAGGACGACACCGCCGAAATCCTGGCCGACGAGATGGGGAAGGGGGCCTATCCCGGGGTAATCCACTGCTTCACGGCGAGTGGAGATTTTGCCGACAGGGCATTGGCATTGGGCTTTTATATCTCGATCTCGGGCATCGTAACCTTCAAGAATGCCAAGGATCTGCAACAGACGGCTGCGCGGCTGCCGCTCGACCGTCTGCTGATCGAGACGGACGCGCCCTTCCTGGCGCCGGTACCGCATCGGGGCAAGACGGGGGAGCCGTCCTTCGTGGCCGACACCGCGCAATTCCTGGCCGATCTGCGCGGGGAATCCTTCGAGGATCTGACCCGCGCTACTGCCGAGAATTTTCATCGTTTGTTTTCGAAGACGCGCGCATGAAGCTTCGCATCCTGGGGTGCGGTACATCGTCGGGCGTGCCCCGGATCGGCAACGACTGGGGCGCATGTGATCCCGCCGAGCCGCGCAACCGGCGGATGCGTATGGCCGCGCTGGTCGAGCATGGCGATACCCGCATTCTGATCGATACCGGCCCCGACATGCGCGAGCAGTTGCTGGCCGCGAATGTCGCCACGGTCGATGCGGTCCTGTGGACCCACGACCATGCCGATCATTGCCATGGTATCGATGACCTGCGGCAGATCTTCCATGCCCTGGGCGAGCCGGTGAGCGGCTATGCCCGGCCGGCAACCGCCGCATCGCTCGAAAACCGCTTCGGCTATGTCTTTCACGGCAAGACCGGCTATCCGCCGACCGCGACAATGACCGAGCTGGGCGACAGCCTGACGATCGGCGACATTCATATCCGCACCGTGGATCAGCCGCACGGGCGAACCCGTTCGGCGGGTTTCCGGTTCGAATGCGATGGCAAGAGCATCGGCTATGCCACGGATTTCCATGAATTGACGCCGGAGATGGCCGCGCTTTACCGCGATCTGGATATCTGGATCGTCGATGCGCTACGCCGCCATCCGCATCCTGCCCATGCCGACCTGCCATCGGTGCTGGACTGGATCGCGATGCTGCGGCCAAGGCAGAGCGTGCTGATCCATATGGATCAGTCGATGGATTATGCGACCTTGCGCCGGGAACTGCCCGATGGGGTGGAGCCCGCCTATGACGGCATGGACCTGATCCCGTGACTGCCGATCGGGCCGCGGACCTCGTCTATTTTGGCCTGATCCTGCTTTTCGCGCTCAGTGCCTTGGCCGCGCGGCGTATCCCGCTGCGCCGAACCTTGCAAATGGCTCTGGCCTGGATCGCCATTTTCGGCATCGGCTTTCTGATCTTGGCCCAGCGCGACCGTTTGGCCGCTCTCTGGCCGGGCGCTGCTGCACCACAAGGCTCGGTGCATATTCCCGTGGCCAAGGACGGTCATTTCTGGGTCATGGCGCGCATCAACGGCGTTCCGCGTCGCATGCTTGTCGACAGCGGCGCGACCACGACGGCGCTATCGGTCGCGACTGCCAAGGCGGCG
Source organism: Sphingomonas sp. NCPPB 2930 (assembly GCF_042867205.1). Classification (NCBI taxonomy): domain Bacteria; kingdom Pseudomonadati; phylum Pseudomonadota; class Alphaproteobacteria; order Sphingomonadales; family Sphingomonadaceae; genus Sphingomonas; species Sphingomonas sp. NCPPB 2930. The sequence goes on from NZ_JBHZQU010000004.1 coordinate 216,217, forward strand.
GGGCTCGACCTGAAGGAAAGCCCGTTTCCGCGGATAATCGATACCGCCAATGGCACGATCACCGCTGACCATGCGACGATCCGGGAGTTGGAGATCGGAGCGATTGCGCTGGACGATGTCGGTGCCGTCGTTTCGCCAGCCTTTGGCGATCAGGACGTGATCGGCATGAACGTCCTGCGGCGTTTGAAGGGGTGGAAAGTCGACAGGGGGACCTTGGTACTCAACCCGCAAGACTGACCTATTTTTACATAATACGTATTATCATACGCGAGGATATATGGCTGTCGAACGGCTGCTGACCATCATGAAACGCCTACGCGATCCCCAGTCCGGTTGCGAATGGGACGTGGCGCAGAGTTTTGAAAGCATCGCTCCATACACGATCGAGGAAGCGCATGAAGTCGCCGATGCGATCGCCCGTGGCGACATGGCCGAGCTCAAGGACGAACTGGGCGACCTGCTGCTCCAGGTCGTGTTTCATGCGCAGATCGCGCAGGATCAGGGGCATTTCACCTTTGCCGATGTCGTGGCCGCGATCAGCGACAAGATGGAGCGGCGTCATCCCCATATCTTCGGCAACGCGGCCTCGGGCGGCCATTACCTGTGGGAGCAGATCAAGGCGGAGGAACGCCGCTCCAGGGCCGCCGAGGGAACGCTGGACGGCGTGGCGCTAGGCCTTCCGGCCCTGATGCGCGCCGAGAAATTGCAGAATCGTGCGGCGCGGGTCGGCTTCGACTGGCCGGATGCCGAGGGGCCGCGCGCCAAGATCGACGAAGAGCTTCAGGAAATTGCCGAAGCCACGCCCGACACGCTGGAAGAGGAATTTGGCGACCTGCTGTTCGCCGTCGTCAACTGGGCGCGCCACCATGGCGTCGATCCCGAAGCCGCCCTTCGCGCCGGCAACCGCAAGTTCGAGTGCCGCTTCCGTGCCATGGAGGCCGAGGCGGGCGACGGTTTCGCTGCACTCGACCTCGCAGGCAAGGAAGCTCTTTGGCAGAGCGTCAAGGAACGCGGCGGGTAAAGCGGTCGTAATCTGCCTCCGATAACCGCACGTCGTAAACGGCTTCGTCATCCTCGATCGTCTGATCCAGCACCTCGCCATGCGCGTGCAGCCAAGCCGCCCCCGCCCCGTCGCCCGCGTCCAGCGTGACGCGGTAGCGGCGGTGGCCGGAGGTCAGAGCCGCTGCGACCTGCTCGATCAGGTCATCGACCCCCTCGCCCGTCATCGCCGACAAGGCGACGATATTCGGCCGTCGCGCGGCCTCGGTCAGCAGGTCTTCGCGTAGATCGCCCTCGACCAGATCGACCTTGTTCCACGCCTCGAACCGAGGCGTTTCGGGATCGACACCGATCTCGGTCAGCACCGCCTCCACATCGGTGCGCTGCGCTTCGGAATCGGGATGCGCGATGTCGCGGACATGGATCAGCAGGTCGGCCGACACCACTTCCTCCAGCGTCGCCTTGAATGCGGCTACCAGCTGGGTCGGCAGATCGGACACGAAACCCACCGTGTCGGACAGGATTGCCTTGTCGATGCCGGGCAACTGGATCTGGCGCAAGGTCGGATCCAGCGTGGCGAAGAGCAGATCCTTCGCCATGACATGAGCGCCGGTCAGTCGATTGAAAAGCGTCGATTTTCCGGCATTGGTATACCCGACCAGCGCGATCACCGGCCAGGGCGCGCGCTGGCGTCGGTCGCGGTGGAGCCCGCGCGTCCGGCTGACCTGATCGAGTTCGCGCCGCAACCGTGCCATGCGATCGCGGATCATCCGCCGATCGGCTTCGATCTGCGTCTCACCGGGGCCGCCAAGAAAGCCGAAGCCGCCGCGCTGACGCTCCAAATGGGTCCAGCTGCGAACCAGCCGCCCCGCCTGATAGTCCAGATGGGCGAGTTCGACCTGCAATCGCCCTTCGGCGGTCGCGGCCCGTTCCCCGAAGATTTCAAGGATCAGGCCGGTGCGGTCGATGACCTTGGCCTCCAGCGCGGTTTCGAGGTTGCGCTGCTGCACAGGCGTCAGCGCGCCGTCGAACACGACAAGCTGCGCATCCTCCATGCGGACCTGCTGCGCGACCTGCTCGACCTGACCGCTGCCGATCAGGGTAGCGGGTTTCGGTGCCCGAACGCGTAGCGCGATCCGTTCGACCACGTCCAAGCCGATCGCCATGGCAAGCCCGGCAGTTTCGTCCAGGCGCGCATCGGCGTCACGGGCGGCATCGCCCTGGTCGGGCAGGACGATGACGGTCCGGGCACCACGCGCGAATTCGCCGCGATCGCGATCGAAACCGGTGCTCAATCCTCGGCCGATCCCGCCTGCTCTTCCGCCAGGTTCAGCGGCCGTGCGGGCTGAATGGTGGAAACCGCATGCTTGTAGACGAGCTGCGCCATGCCCTCACGCTGAAGCAACATGCAGAACAGGTCGAAGCCCGCAATCTGGCCCTGCAGCATCACGCCGTTGATCAGGAACATGGTGACGGGGTCTTCGGACTTGCGCACCGCGTTCAGGAAAATTTCCTGCAAAAGCGGGGTCTTGCGCTGCTGTTCGTTCACGCCGTCGACGATGGCGGCCACGTCCAGCGGGCCCGAGGGCATGATGGTGGAGATGGCATGCTTGTAGATCAGCTGCGACTGACCATCGCGACGCAGGAGGACCGAGAAGTTGTCGAACCACGTCACGATGCCCTGCAGCTTGACGCCCTTGACGAGGAACATGGTGACCGGCGCCTTGGAGCGGCGCAGTGCATTGAGGAAGAGGTCCTGAAGCGAACCCGCTTTGTCGGCCATGGGGAAGCCCTTGTTCTTGGCGGGTCCGTGCCCGCGAATTGCGCCGTTTCCCGGCGTCGGAACCGCGCCCGTGCGCCGAACGCCTCGAGTATCTATGGTCTCGCCGGGCATTCGTCCAGAGGGGGCGGACACCCGGCACCGATCAATCCTCGCGCGTCTCGCTGATCCCGAGCAGCTTCAGCTTGCGATGAAGCGCCGAGCGCTCCATTCCGATGAAGCTGGCGGTGCGTGAAATATTGCCCGAGAAGCGCCGGATCTGAACGCGCAGATATTCGCGCTCGAAACTTTCCCTCGCCTCGCGGAGCGGTGCCCCCATGATGGCGGTGGCGCCCCCGCCACCCATATCGGCCCCCTCGCCCAGCACTTCGGCGGGCAGCAGGTCGAGGTCGATCCTGGCAAGCCGATCGCCCGGTGCCAGGATGATGGTGCGTTCGACGACGTTGCGCAGCTGGCGGACATTGCCCGGCCAATCATAGGATTGCATGGCGACCATCGCATCGGGTGCGATCTCGGGCGTGCGTACGCGCCGCTCGGACGCGTAATGCGCCATGAAATGCTCGACCAGCGGAGGAATGTCCTCGCGCCGCTCCGCCAGCGAGGGGATCGTCACCGGCACCACGTTGAGCCGGTAGTAAAGGTCTTCGCGGAAACGTCCCTCGGCGATTTCCTGGGTCAGATCGCGCGCGGTGGCGGATACGACGCGGACATCGACCTTGACGACGCGCGTACCGCCGACCCGCGTGAAGCTCTGATCGGTCAGGACGCGCAGGATGCGCGCCTGGGTCGCGATCGGCATGTCGGCGATCTCGTCGAGAAACAGCGTGCCGCCATGCGCCTGTTCGAGAAGGCCTGTCCGGACGAGGTCACCCCCCTCCTCCACCCCGAACAGCTCCTCCTCGACCCGCTCGGGCGTCATCCGGGCGGCGCTGACCACGACGAAGGGCGCGTCGACGCGGTTGCTCCAGCCATGGAGGAGGCGCGCGGCGACCTCCTTGCCGACACCCGCCGCGCCCATGATCAGCACCCGGCTGCCCGTCGCGGCGACGCGCTTCAGGGTGGCGCGGATGCCGTTGATCGCGCTGGACGATCCGGTCAGGTCGTTCTCGCGTCCGACACTGGCACGCAGCGAGGCGTTCTCACGCCGCAGCCGCTCGGTCTCGGTCGCGCGACCGACCATCAGCAACAGGCGTTCGGCCTCGAACGGCTTTTCGATGAAGTCCGCAGCCCCCTTGCGGATCGCGGCAACGGCGGTGTCGAGATTGCCATGGCCGGAGATCACGAGCACCGGGATCGACGGATCGCGCCGCTTGATTTCGTCGAGCAATTCCAGTCCGTCGAGCTTCGATCCCTGGAGCCACACGTCGAGCAGGACCAGCGAAGGCCGCCGCACCGCCATCGCTTCCAGCGCGGAATCGCTGTCGGCGGCGACGCGGGCGTCATAGCCTTCGTCCTCCAGCACGCCCGCGACCAGTTCGCGGATATCAAGTTCGTCATCGACGACGAGAATGTCCAAAGCCATGGTGTCTTTACGTCCGGGTACGAGTCAAAGCGGTGAGCTGGCCCTCCCCAGCCAGTTCGGGTTCGGCGCCCCCCTGATCCAGTGCGGCGAGGGCTCCGGCGTCGAACATCATCGAAACGATGGTGCCGCCGGTCGGATTGTCGGAAAAGCCGATCGTGCCGGCATGTTCCTCGATGATCTTGTTGACGATTGCCAGACCCAGGCCGGTGCCCCGCGCGCGGGTCGTCATATAGGGTTCGATGATGCGATCGCGCTCGGGCGGCAGGCCGACGCCGTTATCGGCGACGGTGATCGTGACCATGCTCGCTTGCTGGCCGACGGTCATCACCACCTTGCCGCCCTTGGCCCCTTCCGGCCTGCCCTCAATGGCTTCGACCGCATTCTTGACGATGTTGGTCAGCGCCTGGCTCATCTGGCGACGGTCGCAGACGAGCGTCGGGGCGGGGTCGTCCTGCACGATCTCGAACGTCACGTCGGGATGCGCCACTTCGTGCAGGAACATCGCCTGCGCGCAGATGTCGGCAATGGCCTCTTCGCGGAAAACCGGCTTGGGCATTCGCGCGAAGGACGAGAATTCGTCGACCATGCGGCGCAGGTCGCCGACCTGGCGGACGATCGTCTCGGTCAGGCGGCCGAAGGTCTGGTCCTCCGGATCGATCACCTTGCCATAGCGGCGCTGGAGCCGCTCGGCGGCGAGCTGGATCGGGGTCAGCGGGTTCTTGATCTCGTGCGCGATCCGGCGCGCGACGTCGGACCAGGCGGCGCGGCGCTGGTCGAGGAGCTGCTGGGTGATGTCGTCGAAGGTGAGGATGGGGCCGTCCGCGGTCTGCGCGATCCGCACCGCCAGTGTCCGCATGTCGCCGTGCAAGGCCACCTGTACCGTCGCCTCGCGCCGCCCCTGATCGAGCAGCTCGTCCAGTTCGGGCGCGACATCGCCGAGCTTGCGCCCCACCAGCCCGCCCTGGTCCGCACCCAGCAGCAGGTCGGCCGAATTATTGGCGATCCGCACTTGCCGATCGCGCCCGACCGCGACGACGCCTGCCGACACGCCCGCCATCACCGCCTCGATCAGCGCACGGCGATTGTGCAGCTGCGCATTGGCGGTCACCAGTTCGGTGTTCTGCTGCTCGAGCTGGCCGGTCATCTGGTTGAAGGCATTGGCCAGCGTACCGACTTCGTCACGGGTCCGGGGATCGGGCACGCGCGCGGTCAGGTCGCCGCCCGCGATCCGGCGTGCGGCATCGACCAGCTCGCCGACCGGCCGAACCAGCCGGTCGGCCACCGCCAGCGCGATCCACACCGCGATCCCCACGATCAGCAATGCGACGGCGAGCAGCGCCAGGTTGAACTTCAGTTGGAGCGACCGCGCCCGGCCTTGTAGCGCGCGATAGCCATCGACCACATCCTCGGCCGCGAAATGCTGTTGACTGAGAAAGGCCGCGTTCACGCTGGTCCCGACATAGAGCATGACATTACCGCTGTCGGGCAAGGGCGTGACGACCCAGACGCGCTGTTCGTTGGCACCGCCGACCGGCTGGTCCGAACGCCCCGCCTGTCCGATCACATCGGGCGTCACCAGATTGCGAAAGCTGGCGTCGGAGGGCTGGTTGAAGAAATCGTAGAATTTGAACCCTTGTTTGGGGTCGTAGGAAAAGAGGACCGCCTCCTCCAGGTCGCGCACGATCGTCTGCTGCGCCATATAATTGTGGAAATCGCGCGGATTTTCGCGAAGCAAGGGCAAGTTGCGCCCCAGGTCCTTCGACATGGCGCGCCCGGCGAGGATCCAGCGGTTGATGATCTGCTGCTGCGACTGGCGCGCGATATCCATCGCGTCACCGAACGCCTTGCGGGCGCGATCGGAAATCCAGAATTCGGCCGAAGACTGGAACATCATCGATGCGGTGACGACGGTCAGCAGGATCGGAACGCTGGCGGTCAGCGAGAAGATCGCGACCAGCCGGACGTGCAGCCGCCCGCCCCCGCCAACGGCCGATTCCGCCGCCCGGCGCATCGCCACGCGTCGCCCCAGCAGCATCAGCAGCAGGATGCCCGGCACCAGGTTAAGCGCGAGCAGGCCCGCAATGACCGGCGGTGCGATCAGTCCCTGCGCATCATGCTGTCGGGCGATAAACCAATAGGTCCCGATCGCGATCGCAACCGCGCCGACGATCACCGCCAGCTCGATCGCCGGGGTCACCGCGAAGCGGGATCGCGGCGTTTCGGCAGGACCAGCAGGCTTCAGGAACGCCAACATCGTTGCAATCGTACAACGTCGAGCGTGTCCTGCAAGCCACAATTCCAAAAAATCACGCGGCCGGTTCGAGCCCCTCGTCCTCGCTTCCCACGGCAATTCGCAGGGTATCGAGCCGCTTGCGCAAGGTATTGCGGTTGATCCCCATCGCTCGAGCGGTGCGAAGCTGGTTGCCGCCATGGCGCGCCAGCATCGCCTCGATCAACGGGCGCTCGACCTCGCTAATGACGCGATCATAAAGCGTGCCGTCGTCCAATGCCGCCGGGCGTTCCGAAGCGAGCCGGGCCAGATAGGTGCGGACGGCCGCCGCCAGATCGCCGTCCGATGGCGCGCCGCCAGCGGCCAGGGTCGGCGGCGCCTCGCCCAGCATCCCGCGTACCGCCTCGGCATCGATCACCTCGTCGCGCGCCAGCACGGCCAGCCGCCGCATCAGATTTTCCAGCTCGCGGACATTGCCCGGCCAGTCATGCGCGACCAGCACGTCAAGGGCATGGGCATCGACCTTGCGCCGGGGCAGCCCCTGAGCCGCCGCATTCTCCAGGAAATGCCGGGCGAGCAAGGGAATATCCTGCCGCCGCTCCCGCAGGGACGGCAGGGTGATCGGCACGACGTTGAGCCGGTAGAACAAATCCTCGCGGAACTGGCCCGAGGTCACCTGCTGGCTGAGATCGCGATTGGTGGCGGCCACGATCCGAACATCGGTGCGGATCGTCCGCGCACCGCCGACCGTGGTGAACTCGCCCGATTGCAGCACGCGGAGCAGCCGGGTCTGCGCCTCCATCGGCATGTCGCCGATCTCGTCCAGGAACAGCGTGCCGCCCGCCGCCTGCTCGAAGCGACCGGCATTGCGCTGTGCCGCGCCGGTAAAGGCGCCGCGTTCATGGCCGAACAACTCCGCCTCGATCAACTCGCGCGGGATCGCCGCCATGTTGATCGCGACGAAGGGGGCCTGGCGGCGCGGGCCGAGATCATGGATGGCGCGCGCGACCAGTTCCTTGCCCGTGCCCGACTCGCCGGAGATCAGGACGGTCAGGTCGGTGGCCACGACGCGGGCGATGATCCGATACACGCTCTGCATCGCCTGCGACCGCCCGATCAGCGGCAGCGCGCGGTCGTCCTCGCCCAGCCCGTCCTCGACCAGCACGCCGCCGCGCGCCAGCGCCCCGGCCACCGCATTGGTCAGCGCATCGAGATCGAAGGGCTTGGGCAGATATTCATAGGCGCCGACCTCCGCCGCGCGCACGGCGGTGGTCAGGGTGTTCTGCGCGGACAGGATAATGATCGGCAGGGCCGGAAAGCGCGCCGCGACGCTGCGGATATGATCGATCCCGTCCCCATCGGGCAGGATCACATCGGTCACCAGCACGTCGGGGGCACCGCCGGTCAGCACGCGATCGAGCCGGGCCAGCGTCTCGACCGCTGTCACCTCATGTCCGGCGCGGCGAAGCGCCTGCCCGACGACGGTCCTGATCGCGGCGTCGTCATCGACGACCAGGACATGGCTCATGCCCGTGCCCTTGGCAGCAATAGACGCAGCACGGTCATTTCCGGTGTACCCTCTCTGGCATATTGGACGATCCCGCTCATGTCGCGGACCAGCTTGTCGACCAGCGCCAGCCCCAGCCCCTGCCCCTCACGACGCCCCGACACGAACGGGTCGAACAGATGGTCGGCGATATCGGACGGGGCACCGGGGCCATTGTCGATCACGCAGATTTCGATCGGGAGCGGCAGGCGCGATTGCCCTTCGCCGGTGCTGACCGACATGCCGTGTCGATAGGCGGTGGTCAGGATAATCCGCGGGTTGCGCACCGATCGGACAGCCTCCCGCGCATTCTTCAGCAGGTTGATGACGATCTGGAGAAGGGCGTCCCGGTTGATCCGCGCGGGCGGCAGCGAGGGATCGAACCGTTCCTCGATCTGGATGCCCCTGGCGAACCCGGCGAGCGCGACGCTGCGCGCATGGGCGAGCAGCGGATAGATATTTTCCGGTACCAGCGGCAACGGCCGGGTATCGCTGAAATCCTGCATCCGATCGATCAGCGCGGCGATGCGATCGACCTCGGTGGTGATCAGGGTGGTCAACTCCCCGCCGTTCAGCAGCTGCGCGGCACCGCGTATCCCCGACAGCGGGTTCTTGATCTCGTGCGCGAGCATCGCCGCTGCCCCGACCGCCGCGCGCGCACCCGCGCCGCGCTCCGACGCATGGCCCAGCCGCCGGGAAGGGCCGGCGCTGTGCAGCGTGATGGCGCGCCAGCCGGGATGGTCGGGAATTTGCGCCTCGACGAAATCGACCCGGATCTTGGGACCGCGCGGCATCGCGATCTCGGTATCGTACACGGCAAAGCCATGGCCATCGCGGCTGCGCGGCGCGTCCGGCGGGGGGAGTATCGCCTCGACCGGCTGTCCGACCATCACCCGCTCGGACAGGTTGAGCATTTGCTCGGCCAGGCCATTGGCATGGGCGATGCGATTGTCGGGATCGACCACCACCACAGCCACGGGCAGCGCCCCGAACAGCGCGGCGAAACCCGGTCGGCCATGGCGGGTCGGCTCAGGCAGCGGCGGCAAGCTCAATCTGCGGCATGTAGAAGTCGTACAGCATCGCCTTGACCCGGTCGGCGCTCGCCTCCTGGTTCACCTTGTTGCGGAAATCGGCCGAGCCATGCAGCCCGCGCGTGTACCAGCCGATATGCTTGCGGGCCATGTTGACGCCGGTCTCGGTGCCATAATGCTCGAGCATCGCGTCATAATGTTCGGTAACCGCACGATATTGCTCGTCCAGCGGCGGATCGGCGCGACGCTCGCCGGTGGCGAACCAGTGCATCACCTGGCCCAGCAGCCACGGACGGCCATAGGCACCGCGCCCGATCATGATGCCGTCCGCGCCCGACTGGTCCAGCGCCGCATCGGCATCGTCGATCGAACAGATGTCGCCATTGGCGATCACCGGGATGCTGACCGCGTCCTTGACGTTGCGGATGAACGCCCAGTCGGCGCTGCCCTTGTACATCTGGTTGCGGGTACGGCCATGGACCGTGATCATCTTCACCCCGATATCCTCGGCGATACGCGCGAGTTCGGGGGCATTCAGGCTGTCATGGCACCAGCCCATCCGCATCTTCAGCGTGACGGGCACGTCGACCGCCTTCACCGTCGCCTCGATGATCGCGGACGCCAGCTTCAGGTCGCGCATCAGCGCCGAGCCGGCATCGCCGTTGACGACCTTGCGCACCGGACAGCCCATATTGATGTCGATGATCGCCGCGCCGCGATCCGCATTGAGCTTGGCGGCCTCACCCATCTCCAGCGGGGTGCAGCCGACCAGCTGCATCGACACCGGCTCTTCGAGGGGGTGCCAGGCAGCCTTCTGGATCGACTGACGCGTCTCCCGGATCGCGGCCTGGCTGGCGATCATCTCGGTGACGTTCAGCCCCGAGCCGTAGCGGCGGACGAGCGTGCGGAACGGCATATCGGTCACGCCCGTCATGGGCGCGAGGACGACGGGGCTGTCGATCGTGACGGGACCGACCTGAATGGGGGCGAGGTTACGCATCAAACTGCCTGAAAAATAAGCAACGCCCTATCCCAAGATGGTCAGGAAGGCAAGATTGGCGGGGACTTGCAAAAGCCGCTAGGCGACGTCGCCATGAGCCAGAAAGCAAAGATCGCCGCGCTGATCGTCGCGGCGGGTGGCGGCAGCCGGATGGGTGGCGGCGTGCCGAAGCAGTTCCGCGATCTCGGCGGGCGGCCGATGCTGTGCTGGAGCCATGACGCCTTTCTCTCGCATCCCGGCATCGACATGGTGCTGACCGTGGTGGCGGAGGATCGGCTGGACCAGGCCCGCGCCATCCTGCCGGGCGGCTGGGTGGAGCCGGGCGGTGCGTCGCGGCGCGAATCAGTGGCGCGGGGCTTGCGGCACCTGGCGCTTGCGGGGGTGGAGCAGGTGCTGATCCACGACGCCGCCCGCCCCTTCCTTTCGGCCGAGGTGATCGACCGGGTGCTGGCGGGCATGGCATCGGCCGATGGCGCGATACCGGTCCTGCCGGTGGCGGACACGCTGGCGCGCGAGAGGGATGCGGTGCTGGGGGAGATCGTACCGCGCTACGGCGTCGTTCGGGTGCAGACGCCGCAGGGCTTTCACCTGCAGGCGGTGGTCGCCGCGCATGCCGCTTGGCCAGCCGATGCGGAGGCGACCGACGATGCGCAGATGGTACGACGGCTTGGCGGACGCGTCGCTTTGGTGCAGGGCGATGCCATGCTCGAAAAAATCACCTATCCCGACGACCTGAACGGCGCGGACATGCGCCTGACCTGGGAAACCCGGACGGCCATGGGCTATGACGTCCACCGGCTGGAAGACGGCGAGGAATTGTGGCTGGGCGGGGTGTTGATCCCGCACCATCAGGGCCTGTCGGGACATAGCGACGCCGATGTCGCGCTCCATGCGCTGACCGACGCGCTGCTCGGCACGATCGCGGCCGGGGATATCGGCACGCATTTCCCGCCCAGCGATCCGCAATGGAAGGGGGCCGAGTCGGGGCAGTTCCTCCAGCACGCCGCCAAGCTGATCGCCGACAAGGGGGGTCGGATCGATTTCGTCGACCTGACGATCATCTGCGAAGCGCCCAAGATCGGGCCGCATCGCGCCGCCATGGTCGCGCGGATCGCCGAGCTGCTGGGTATCGATCAGGGCCGGGTCAGCCTGAAGGCCACGACCACCGAGCGGCTGGGCTTTACCGGGCGCGGCGAAGGCATTGCGACGCAGGCGGTGGCGACCGTTCGTCTGCCGGGCGGGGCGGCGGCGTGAAGCGGCTGGCGCTGATCGCCGCGCTGGCCTCGCTCATCGCCCCGGAGGCGGCGATGGCGCAGCAACGGGCCTGCATCACACCGCCCGAGGCCGAGGCGATGACCCTGGTCGCCATGCCGGATATTCTGCGCGAAACCGGCCGGGTCTGCGGCGCGCGGCTGCCCGCCAACAGCCTGATCCGCGGCAACGGCACGCTCATCTCCAAATACGAAGCCTCGGCCGATCAGGCATGGCCGACCGCGCGCGCCGCGATCGTCAAGCTGTCCGATCCGACCGTGGATACGCTGCTCCAGTCCGACTATGCCCGGCCGCTGCTGACCTCCCTGCTGGTCCCGTTCATCGTCGGGCGGATCGGGCTGGAGGATTGCGGGACGATCGACCGGCTGGTGACGCAGCTCGCCCCCCTGCCCCCGCGCAACATGGCGGCGGTGATCGTCACTGCGCTGCAATATCTCAAAAGCGAAAAGGCGCGCGGACGACAGGTCGCCGTGCCCGACCTGCCCCTCTGCCCCAACGGAAACCGCTGATGGACGTGCTTCTTCCTCCCGAACTGGTCGCGCTGGCCGAGCGTGCCGTCGTCGCCAACCGGGCGATCGGCCGCCGTGTCGCGCTGGCCGAGAGCTGCACCGGCGGCCTGGTATCGGCCGCGCTGACCGAAATCCCCGGCTCGTCCGACGTGGTCGAGGCGGGTTTCGTCACCTATTCCAACCAGGCCAAGATCAAGCTGCTGAACGTCAGCCCGGACATGATCGACACGTTCGGCGCGGTGTCGACCGCCACCGCCTGGGCGATGGCGCAGGGTGCGCTGGCGGCGAGCGAGGCCGATATCGCCGTCGCGATCACCGGCGTGGCAGGGCCCGGCGGCGGCACGGCGAAGAAGCCGGTCGGAACGGTTGTCTTCGCCCAGGCGCTTCGCGACGGCGACCCCGAAGAGATCAAGGCCGAGCGGCACGAATTCGGTGAAATCGGCCGCGGCGCGATCCGGCTTCAGGCGGCGCTGTTGGCGTTGGAGTTGTTGTTGCCGTAAAGCCTGGCTGCGCGGTCCTCGAACGCGCCGATCATGCGGCGGAGCGCGGTGCCGAACACCTGCCCCGCCAGCATCTCGAACACCCGGTTCTTGAAGGCGAAGTCGACGGTGAAGTCGACCGCGCAACCCTGCTCCTCGGGCCGGAAGCGCCAGTTGTTGCGCAGATATTTGAGCGGCCCGTCGAGATATTCGACATCGATCGCCTCCGGCCGCGCCTTGGTGACGCGGCTGGTGAAGGTCTCGCGAAGCCCCTTGAAGCCGACGATCATGTCGGCGACCGTCTCGGTGTCCGAGTCCGACCGCACGCGCATCGCCGAAACCCAGGGCAGGAATTCCGGATAGCGGGCGACGTCGGCGACCAGGTCGAACATCTGCTCCGGCGTATAGGGCAGATGCCGTGTTTCGCTATGCTTGGGCATTACCGGGCGCTGGCCAGCTTCGCCTCGCGCGCGGTCCGCAGCCGTTCGAAATCGTCACCCGCATGATAGCTGGACCGAGTCAGCGGCGAGCTGGCGACGAGCAGGAAGCCCTTGGCGCGGGCGATCGAGGCATAGGCGTCGAACGCCTTGGGCGTGACGAACTCGGCGACCTTGGCATGGCGCGGCGTGGGCTGGAGATACTGGCCCATGGTCAGGAAATCGATGTCGGCCGAACGCATGTCGTCCATCACCTGATGGACCTCCAGCCGCTCTTCGCCCAGCCCCAGCATGACGCCCGACTTGGTGAAGATCGACGGATCGTGGCGCTTCACGCTCTCCAGCAGGCGCAGCGAGGCGTAGTAGCGCGCGCCGGGACGGATCGTCGGGTAAAGCCGGGGCACCGTTTCCAGATTGTGGTTGTACACGTCGGGCCGCGCCTCGACGATCGACTCGATCGCGGCCTGCGCCTTGTTGCGGAAGTCGGGCGTCAGGATTTCGATGGTGGTGTCGGGGGTCGTGCGGCGCAGCGCCTGGATGACCTTCACGAATTGCGATGCGCCGCCATCGGGCAGGTCGTCGCGGTCGACCGAGGTGACGACGATATGCTTCAGGCCCATCTGCGCCGCTGCATCGGCAACATTCTGCGGCTCCATCGCGTCGACCTTGCGCGGCATGCCGGTCTTGACGTTGCAGAAGGCGCAGGCGCGGGTGCAGGTGTCGCCCAGGATCATGACGGTCGCATGCTTTTTCGACCAGCATTCCCCGATATTGGGGCAGGCCGCCTCTTCGCAGACGGTCGTCAGGCTCTTGGCGCGCATCAGCTCGCGGGTCGCCGCGAAACCGGCGCTCGTCGGTGCCTTGACGCGGATCCAGTCGGGCTTGCGTGCGCGCGCGGGCGCAGCCAACGGTGTCAACTCGTTCATGCCCGCGAAATAGCGATGCAGCCGGTCGGACACAATGCCCGCTGACACGCAGCGCGATATCCGTGGACAGACACAATTTGATATGGAACCGAAACGGCCATGCCCGGGTTCGCCTGCTATAGCGTGGCTTCCTTAACTGGATAAGAGAGAGCAATGACCGACTTTAACGACCTCGTGGATGGCTATCAGCGCTTTCGGACCTCCGATTGGCGTCGCCAGCGCGACCGCTGGGCCGAACTGAAGGAAGGCCAGAGCCCCAAGGTGATGGTGATCGCCTGCTCGGACAGCCGCGTCGATCCGGCCCAGATCTTCGACACGCTGCCCGGTGAGATCTTCGTCGTGCGCAACGTCGCCAATCTGGTTCCCCCGTTCGAGACGGGCGGCGGGCATCACGGCGTGTCGGCTGCACTGGAATTCGCGGTGACGCAGCTGGAAGTGACCGACGTCGTCGTCATGGGCCACGGCGCATGCGGCGGCTGCAAGGCCGCGCTGACCCAGGGCTTCGCCCATGCCCCGCAGGGCGAAGGCGGCTTCATCTCCGACTGGGTGAACCTGCTCGACGGTGCGCGTGAAAAGGTCATCGCCAAGCATGGCGACAGCCCGGACGCGATGCGCGAGATGGAGCTCGAGTCGGTTCGCACCTCGATCGCCAATCTGCGCACCTTCCCCTTCGTCACCAAGCGTGAGGAAGCGGGCAAGCTGACCCTGCGCGGCGCCTATTTCGCGATCGCCGACGGCGTGCTGCACCTGATGGACGAGAGCGGCGAGTTCAAGCCCGCCTCCCCATCGCTGGTCGCGGCCTGAGAGAGTCGGTCCGAGCCCCCGGCCCGGACATGACACGAAAAAAGGGCGGACGCCGCATCCGGCGCCCGCCCTTTTTCTGTGCCCGTCGGGTGGGATCAGCCCGCCGAAGCGGCGACGACCTGATCCACATCCTTCTTGGGCTCGGCGGTCGAGCGCAGCGACAGCTCGCGCATCTGCTTGTTGCTGGGCAGGCTGGGCGCGCCCATCAGCAGGTCCTCGGCACGCTGGTTCATCGGGAACAGCGAGATTTCGCGCAGATTCTGTGCGCCGCAGATCAGCATGACGATGCGATCGACACCGGCCGCCATGCCGCCATGCGGCGGCGCGCCATACTGGAACGCGCGGTAGAGGCCGCCGAAACGCTCCTCGACATCCGCCTTGGACAGGCCGACCTTCTCGAACGCGGCGACCATCAGTTCGGGCGACTGGTTGCGGATCGAACCCGACGCGATCTCGAAGCCGTTGCAGACCAGGTCGTACTGATAGGCCTTGAGCGACAGCGGATCGGCGGTGGTCAGCGCCTCCATGCCACCCTGCGGCATCGAGAAGGGATTGTGCGCGAACTCGACCTTCTTCTCGTCCTCGTCCCACTCATAGAAGGGGAAGTCGACGATCCAGCAGAGGCGGAAGGCCCCCTCTTCGATCAGGCCGAGCTGCTCGGCGACGCGGGTGCGGGCGAGGCCGGCCAGCTTGGCGGCCGCATCGACCTTGCCGGCCGCGAAGAACAGGCCGTCATCCGGGCCCAGGCCCAGCGCGGCATAGATCGCCTCCATGCCCTCGGTGCCGTGGTTCTTGGCGATCGGCCCGCCGAACTCGCCGCCCTTGCGGGTGACATAGCCCAGACCCGCATGACCCTCTGCGCGCGCCCATTCGTTCATCTCGTCGAAGAACTTGCGGCTCTTCTCGGCGGTCTTGGGCGCCGGGATCGCGCGGACGACGCCGCCCGAACCGACGATCTTCTCGAACAGCCCGAAACCCGAGGTCGTGAAATGCTCGGAGACGTCGGTGATGATCAGCGGGTTGCGCAGGTCGGGTTTGTCGTTGCCGTACTTCAGCATCGACTCCGAATAGGGAATGCGCGGGAACTCGCCCGTCGGGGTGACGGTGCGGCCATCGGCGAACTTCTCGAAGATGCCGCCGATCACCGGCTCCATCGTCTCCCACACCTCTTCCTGGGTGACGAAGCTCATTTCCAGATCGAGCTGGTAGAATTCGCCCGGCAGGCGGTCGGCGCGCGGGTCCTCGTCGCGGAAGCAGGGCGCGATCTGGAAATAACGGTCGAACCCGGCGACCATCAGCAGCTGCTTATACTGCTGCGGCGCCTGCGGCAGCGCGTAGAACTTGCCCGGATGGATGCGGCTGGGCACCAAAAAGTCGCGCGCGCCCTCGGGTGAGGAGGCGGTGAGGATCGGGGTCGAATATTCGGTGAAGCCCGCCGTCTCCATGCGACGCCGCATGTCGGAGATGACCTGGGTCCGGCGCACGATATTGGCGTGCAGCGTCTCGCGACGGAGATCCAGGAAGCGATAGCGCAGGCGGATATCCTCCGGATATTCCTGCTCGCCCGCCACCGGCATCGGCAGTTCCTCGGCGGCCGACAACACGGTGGCGCCGCGCGCGAACACCTCGATCTCGCCGGTCGCCAGATTGGCGTTGACCGTGCCCGCCGAGCGCGCCTTCACCACGCCGTCGATGGTCACGACCGACTCGACGCGCACCGCCTCCAGGACGGCGAGCGCGGGGGTATCGCTGTCCGCGACGATCTGGGTGATGCCATAATGGTCGCGCAGATCGACGAAGAGGACGCCGCCATGGTCGCGCTTGCGATGGACCCAGCCGGACAGGCGGACCGTCTGGCCCACGGCGTCGGCCGTCAGCGCGGCACAGGTATGAGTACGATAGGCGTGCATGGCGAGCATTCTCTGAACGTCTGGGGAAAGTGACGCCGCTTCCCCGCCCACCCCTGTTTTGTCAATCCCCCAGTGCCCGCTCCACATGCCGAAGGGGCACCTGCGCGTTCCTCTTTGTCAACCCGCGCGCGTGCGGCTATGTGCATGCGATGCACGTTCATCCGTTGATTACCGACAGCGCCACGCTCGCCAATCTCTGCGCCCGCCTCTCGCAAGCCGACTTCATCACGGTCGATACCGAGTTCATGCGCGAAAGCACCTATTGGCCGGAGCTGTGCCTGATCCAGATCGCCGACACCGAAGAGGCTGCCGCGATCGACCCCAAGGCGCCGGGTCTGGACATGACGCCGCTGCTCGACCTGCTGGTCAACAATGACGAGGTTCTGAAGGTCTTCCATGCCGGTGGGCAGGATATCGAGATCATCTATAACCTGACCGGAAAGACCCCCCACCCCCTGTTCGACACCCAGATCGCGGCCATGGCGCTGGGCCAGGGCGAGCAGATCGGCTATTCCAACCTGGTCGACAGCTGGCTGGGCATCCCGATCGACAAGGGCGCCCGCTTCACCGACTGGTCGCGCCGCCCGCTCGACCAGCGGCAGGTCGATTATGCGATCGGCGACGTGACCCACCTCTCCGCCATCTTCCCCAAGATGCTGGAACGGCTGCGCAAGACCGGGCGCGGCGCATGGCTGGACCAGGAAATGGAGCGGCTGGCCGATCCTTCGCATTACGCCAACGATCCCGACAGCGCCTGGAAGCGCGTCCGCGTATCGGGTCGCAAGCCCGACATGCTCGGCCGTCTGAAGGCGCTGGCCCGCTGGCGCGAACTGGAGGCGCAGGCCAAGGACCTGCCGCGTGGCCGCATCGTCAAGGACGAGACGCTGGCCGACCTGGCCGGGCATCCGCCGCGCAAGCAGGCCGATCTCGCCAAGGTGCGCGGGTTGTCCGCCACTTGGGCGGGCAACGACATCGGTCATCGCCTGATGGAGGCGCTGGAGGGCGCGACGCCGCTCGACGCCGACGAACTGCCCGCGCGTGACGATCGCAAGCCAGGGCTGGGGCGCGAGGGCGCGCTGGTCGCCGATCTGCTCAAGCTGTTGCTCAAGATCCGCGCGCGCGACATCGACGTGGCGCCGCGCCTGCTGGCCCGGTCGGACGATCTGGAGATGCTGGCGGCGGGGGTTCGCAGCGGCCTGTCGGTACTCGATGGCTGGCGGTTCGAGCAGTTCGGGCGCGACGCGCTCGATCTGGTCGAGGGGCGCACCGGCTTCGTCGTCAAGGGCGGCAAGCTGAAGATGGTCCGCACCGAGGATCCGGTGGCATGAACCGGGCCGTGGTCCTCGTCGCGCTGATAGCGATCGGTGCCTGTACCCCGACCGGAACGCCGCCGTCGCGCGGCGAGCAGATGGCGGAACTACCGATGCAGTGCGGCGAGGCCCGCGTCGCGGACCTGATCGGCAAGCGCTGGGGTGAGGCGATGCGGGCCGACGTGCTGAAGCGCACCGGCGCGCGAACCTTGCGGGTGATTGCGCCGGGCGATGCGGTCACGATGGACTATCGCACCGACCGGCTGAACCTGGAAACCGATGCCGAGGGACGGATCACGCGGATTCGGTGCGGCTGATCCGCGTCGCCGTCCGCCCCAGCGCGGCGGCGAGCGCGGCGTGGCGGCGCTCGACCGCCTCGCCGTAAAAGCCCCGGTCCTCGTCCAGCATCGCGAGGCCCAAGCTGGTCGTTCCCATAACGAGGCTGGTCCGCTCCAGCGGCCCCTCCAGGCCGCCGCTCAGCCGCTGGCCCAGCCGGATCGCCAGTCCCCAGCTCGTCGCCAGCTTCAACTGCGCCGGGGTCGCCAGTTCGGCGAGCGGTGCCGGTACGTCCAGCCCTCCGCCCAGACTCGTGTGCAGCGCCTGGGCCAGCATGGCGCGCCCCGTGGCGTCGATCCCGACCCAGTTGCCGTGGAGCGCGATCTCCACGCCGCGTTCGGCCCGAAATTCCGGATTGGCGCGCCAGCCCACATCGGCGAGCAGGCAGGCGGCGTGACGAAGCCGCGCCTCGGCGGCGGCTTCCCCTGCGAATAGCGGGGCGATCCAGCTTTCGAGCAGGTCGCCATGTTCGGGAAAGCGCCCGAGCAACCGCCCCTCCTCGCGCGCCGCCACGATCAACGGATCCTGGGCGCGGGTGCGAGCGTCCAGATTGCCATAGAGCAGCCCTTCGCGCAGGCCATAGGCGGACACCACGGTCGTACTGCTGCCCAGATGCTTGAGGAGGACGCTCAGCAGCGCGGTCGCATCGCCGAGCGTCGCCGCGCGGCTGGACGACAGGCCCTTCACGTCGCGCAGGCGCGCCTTGGACAGATGCGGGATGGTCCGCGACAGCCTCGCTATATCGGTCGGCGTCAGTTCATAGTGATGGATGATCGGCAGGGGATATTCGGCCAGCGTCATGTCGAGCCGCGCCAGCGCCCGCCACGATCCGCCGACGAGATAGAAGGGCAGGCCCCGACCGCGGCCCTCCCATCCCGCCTCCTCGATCAGCCGTCCGATCTGCCGCTCGAACGCCTTGCCGCCGCGCTCTCGCAGCGCCGGGATACGCAGCACGCCGAACGGAAAGGACACCCGGTCCTCGACCCCACCGTCCCGCACCCGCACGAGTTCCAGGCTGCCTCCGCCCAGATCGCCGACGATCCCGTCGGCATCGGGAATGGCGGACAAGACCCCCTCGCCCGCCCCCTTGGCCTCCTGCTCGCCCGACAGCAGCTCGACCTCGAGCCCTAGCGACTCGGCGCAGTCGATCAGTTCCTGCCCATTGGCGGCATCGCGCACCGCCGCCGTCGCCACGGTGCGCAGGCTGCTCACCCCCATCTCCCGCGCCAGGCTGGCGAAGCGCGCCAGCGCCACCCGCGCCTTGCCCAGCGCGACCGGGTCGATCGCCCCCGTGGCGGCGAGGCCTCGGCCGAGACCCGCCATCACCTTCTCGTTGAACAGGATTGCGGGCAGGCGCGCCGGACCCTGATAGACGACGAGACGGACCGAGTTCGAGCCGATGTCGATGATCGCCGTACGCGGCGCGCGGATTGCTGCCATGGTTCCGCCGCCCCCGATCAGCGCTGCCGCCGGAGCGACAGGGTCGGCACCGCCTTGCTGGTGTCGAGCGCGGCGCCGCGCCCCGAAAGCGAAGGATTGGTCATGAAATACCGATGCAGGTTGAAGGGGCGATCGCCCGGTTCGTCACGGACATAGCGGCCATCCGGCTCCAGTTCCCAGCTCTGTTCATTGTCGAGCAGGTTGGCGACCATGACCTGGTCGAGGATCTGGTCGTGGACGGTCGGATTGAGGATGGGCAGCATATATTCGACCCGCCGGTCGAAGTTGCGCGGCATCCAGTCGGCCGAGGAAATGAAGAGCTTGGCCGCGTCATGGGGCAGCGCCTTGCCGTCGCCGAACGCCCAGATGCGGCTATGCTCTAGAAAGCGGCCGACGACCGATTTCACCCGGATATGATCCGACAGGCCGGGTACGCCGGGGCGCAGGCAGCAGATGCCGCGCACGATCAGGTCGATCTCGACGCCCGCACCGCTCGCCTCGTACAGCTTCTCGATGATCAGCGGATCGACGAGCGAGTTCATCTTGGCCCAGATGCTGCCCTTTCGGCCCGCGCGGGCGTGGGCGATCTCAGCATCGACCAGCGCCATCAGATTGTGCCGCAGGTCGCGCGGCGACAGGCTGACCCGGCTCATCGCCACGGGTTCGACATAGCCGGTGATGTAGTTGAACATCTGCGCCGCATCGCGCCCGATGGCCGGGTCGGCGGTGAAGAAGCTGAGATCGGTATAGATGCGCGCGGTGACGGGATGATAATTGCCCGTGCCGAAATGGCAGTAGGTGCGGAAGTCGCCGCCCTCGCGTCGGACGACCATCGACACCTTGGCATGCGTCTTCCAGTCGATAAAGCCATAGACGACCTGGACGCCCGCCCGCTCCAGCGCGGAGGCCCAGTAGAGATTCTGCTCCTCGTCGAAGCGCGCCTTCAGTTCGACGATCGCGGTCACCGACTTGCCCGCCTCGGCCGCCGCGATCAGGGCGTTGATGACCGCCGACTGCTTGCCCGCGCGGTAGAGGGTCTGCTTGATCGCCACCACATCCGGGTCGACCGCCGCCTGCTTCAGAAAGGCGATGACCGCCTCGAACGTCTCGTACGGATGGTGGACGACGATGTCCTTGGCCTTGATCGCGGCGAAGCAGTCTCCCGCGAACTCGCGGATCCGTTCGGGAAAGCGCGGCGTATAGGGCGGGAATTTCAGGTCCGGCCGATCCGCATCGACCAGCATGTCGAGATCGCCGATGCCGAGCAGATTTCCGCTCTCGGTGATGATCGCATCCGTCCCGCCCAGTTCGTCGCGCAGCACGTCGGCCAGTTCGTCGGGCATCCCCGTCTCCAGCTCCAGCCGGATGACGCGGCCGCGCCGCCGCCGCTTGATCGCATTGGCGAAATAGCGGACCAGATCCTCGGCCTCCTCTTCGATCTCGATATCGCTGTCGCGAAGAACGCGGAAGGTCGCCGCGCCGTTGACGACATAGCCGGGGAAGAGCAGCCCGGAAAAGCGGCGCAGGATCGTCTCGATCGACACATAGCGCGTCCCCTCGCCCGGAAGACGAACGAAGCGCGGCATCGTCGGGGGCATCATCACCAGCTCGCGGATCGGCGCCTTGTCCGACACGCGGGTCAGGTCGAAGATCATCGACAGCCCCTTGTTCGGGATGAACGGAAAGGGGTGCGCGGGATCGAGCGCCTGGGGGGTCAGGATCGGGAAGATCTGGTCGCGGACATGCCCCTCCAGCCAGGCGCTGGCCTCGGCATCGATCGCATCGCGGCGCAACACGAAAATGCCCGCCGCGTCGAGTAGGTTGCGCAGGTCGCCCCAGACCTCCTGCTGGCTGGCCATCAGCCGGTCCGCCTCGGCCACGATCTCGTTCAGCTGCTGCCCCGGCGTCAGTCCGTCGACCGAGCGCTGTTCGACGTCCTGCGCCTGCTGCCCCTTCAGGCCCGCAACCCGGACCATGAAGAATTCATCGAGGTTCGAGCCCGAGATGGACAGGAAGCGGAGCCGCTCGAGCAGGGGATGCGCGGTGTTGCACGCCTCCTCCAGTACGCGACGGTTGAAGGCCAGCCAGGACAGCTCGCGATTGAAATAGCGCCCGTTCGGCTCCCGCGTGACATGATCGTCGTCCGGTTCGGACATTTGCGCGATATGGGCAGGCCGGGTCATCGTTTCTCGCTTGGTTCGCGGGGCTCAGGGCTCGGCGATCAGACCGGCCCCGATCAGGGTGGAACGTGCAAGGGCAATCGATAAGCGCGCGCGCCGTTCCATCGCCCCCTGATCGAGCATATCCACCGCGCGGATGACAGATAGGTGACTACGCTCGATCCGCGCGGTCAGCCATTCGATCAAATCCGGCCGCGCATCGAGGCCGCGCCGCTGGAACAGCAGCTCGAACAGGGCGGCGACCAGCTCGTCGTCGGGCGCTCCGATTTCGGCCAGGCTGCTATTGGCGAGCCGCGACCGCAGGTCGGGCAGCTTGACCGCCCAGCGCGGCGGCGCGGCGTCGGCGACGATGACCAGCGGTCGGCGTTCCGCCTGTGCCGTGTTCCAGGCATGGAAGATCTGGACCTCGGGCACGCGCTCGGCATCGTCGATGATCGTACCGCCGCTGCGCGCGGCGAAGATGCGCGCCAGCAGCGACCGCCCCGATTTGCGCGGGCCGGTCAGGATCGCGGCCATGGTCGGCCATTTTTCCCATTGCTCCAGCATGCGCGCGGCAAGCCGGTTGGAATCGGTCAGCAGGAACGCGTCCGACAAGGGGTCCGCTGGCCATTCCAGCGGAAGCGCCATTTGGTTCATCCGGTGATCACATTATCCGATGGAGGCGCAGGCGCCTGGACTTGGGGGGCGCGACGAATGCGAAGCGTCGTGCCGGACCCTGAAACCTGATAGCCGCGCTGTTCCAGCGCGCGGCGAAGCTGCTCGGGGTCGCCGTCATAGGTCACGCCCATCAACGACACGCCCCCCAGTGCCAGGCTGGTCGTGGCGGCGCGCACGACCCCCGGAATGCCGCGTACGAGGCTTTCGGCATTGGCGACGGCGCTGGCACTGGGCGCATCATATTGCAGCGTGACCGATATCCCCGCGCCCGACGGGGCGATGGCGCTATCGATGCCGGCGACAGGTTCGTCGCCGCCCATGCTGTCGTCGGTGATCGGCACCTCCGGCTTGGGCGGCGGCGCGAGGGTCGAATCGGGATGAAGCGTCCCGCCCGCCAGCGCGCGCTGGTACAGGCCGTCGAGCCGTGCCACGCCGGTATCGAGCAGTTGCGGCAACGCATCGGTGCTGCCGACGCGTAGCGTGACCGTCCCGAGCAGGACATTGTCGGGGCCGTGCCGTGCCTCGAAGACGCCGATCACCGGCCCGCCGGGCCATTGGCGATAGAGGCGGACGACCGGGATCAGGATGTCCGACGCACCATATTGGTCGAGGATCGTCCGCCACCAGCCACGCGACCGGCGACCGATCTGCCCCGCATTCAGGAGCAGCGGATCCATGCCGGTGCCCGAGGGACGGATATAGTCGATGCTGCTATTGCCCGTCCGGAAGCGCGCCCAGGCCAGCTGCCACGGCGTCCGGCTCTCGAACATCTGCGCGCTGCCGCCCGAAATCTGGAGGGGCATGACCAGCATCGGCGGCGAGCGATCGGCATAGGCCGACACGCCCAGCACCGAGGCGGCCCGCACCCGGTCGAACAGGACCCCCAGCCGCGCGACATAGCGGGTCGGCCCGATCTGCTCATTTTCCACCACGATGCCCGAGACGAGCGAATCGAGCAGGCCGTCGGACGCGCCGACGCCGCCACGCCCCAACCGCTGCGCCAGCATCGCCCAGGCCTTTCGCTGCGCGATTCGCCAGCCGCCGAGCCGCGCGGCCTCTGCCGTGCTGCCCGACACGTCGACCGTCACGCCGGTGACTTCATAGGCACCGCCGCTGTCGACGGGCGCGACGCCGCGATCCTGTCCTTCGATCTGGGCCAGGACCGCACCGCCCCCCGCGCCCACCGCGACAAGGGCGGTCAGGCCGTACATCAATGAGGGCAATCGCAAACGCATCGCGGCCTTTTGGCGAAGCAGGCGTGGAAATCCAAGCGCGATATAGCTAACGGGCAAACATGACCGACAACAGCACGCCGTCCACCACCCCGTCGCCCGCCGAAACCGGCGCTCCCTACACCTATGCCGATGCGGGCGTTTCGATCGCCGCGGGCAACGCGCTGGTCCGCGCGATCGGCCCGCTCGCCAAGGCGACACGGCGGCCGGGCGCCGACGCCGATCTGGGCGGGTTCGGCGGCTTCTTCGACCTTAAGGCGGCGGGCTTCACCGATCCGCTGCTGGTCGCCGCCAATGACGGCGTGGGCACCAAGCTGAAGCTGGCGATCGAGCATGATCGCCATGACGGGGTCGGCATCGACCTGGTCGCGATGTGCGCCAACGACCTGGTCGTACAGGGCGCCGAGCCTTTGTTCTTCCTAGATTATTACGCCACCGCCAAGCTTGAGGGCGATGTTCCGGAGCGGGTCATCGCCTCGATCGCCGAAGGCTGCCGCATCGCGGGCTGCGCGCTGATCGGTGGCGAGACCGCCGAGATGCCGGGCATGTATGCGCCGGGCGACTATGATCTGGCGGGCTTCTGCGTCGGCGCGGTCGAGCGGGACCAGGTGCTGACGGGAAGCGAGATTTCCGACGGCGACGTGATTCTCGGCCTCGCCTCGTCGGGGGTCCACTCCAACGGCTTCTCGCTGGTCCGCCGCCTTGCCGCCGACAAGGGATGGAAGCTCGATCGCCCCGCGCTGTTCGATCAGGAGCGGCTGCTGATCGAGGCGCTGATGGCGCCGACTCGGATTTATGTCCGCTCGCTGCTCCCCTCGCTCAAGGCCGGGACGATCAAGGGGCTCGCGCACATCACCGGCGGCGGTCTGCTCGAAAACATCCCGCGTGTCCTGCCCAAGGGCGTCCATGCCGTGGTCGATGCGGATCGCTGGGAACAGCCGCGCCTGATGGCGTTCCTGCAGGCGCAGGGCGGGATCGAACCCGAGGAAATGGCGCGCACCTTCAACTGCGGCATCGGCATGGCGGTGGTCGTCGCGGCCGACCAGGCCGAAGCGCTGGCCGCCACCCTGGCCGAAGCGGGCGAAACTGTGCTGACCATCGGCCGGATCGAGGCGGGCGAGCGCGGTTGCACCGTCACCGGCTCGGCGGGCACGTGGAGCGCCAAGGCGGACTGGACGGCGACCCATGCGGCCTGACGGCCCGGTCAAGGTCGGCATCCTGATTTCCGGCCGCGGCTCCAACATGCAGTCGCTGGTCGCCGCTTCGCAGGGCGGCGACCCGGCTTATCATGTCGCCCTCGTCGCCTCGGACAAGCCCGAGGCGGCCGGGCTGGCCTGGGCGGCGGAGCGGGGCATCGCGACCTTCGCGCTGTCGCCCAAGGGGATCGGCAAGCCCGCCTATGAGGCTGCGATCGACCAAGCGCTGCGCGACGCGGGCGTGGAGGTGATCGCGCTGGCGGGCTATATGCGGCTGCTGTCGGGCGATTTCGTGCGCCGCTGGGAGGGCCGTATCCTTAACATCCATCCCTCGCTCCTGCCGCTCTACAAGGGGCTCGACACCCATGCGCGCGCGATCGCGGCGGGCGATGCCAAGGCGGGGTGCTCGGTCCATATCGTGACCGAGGAACTGGATGATGGCAAGGTGCTGGGTCAGGCCGAGGTGCCGATCCTGCCGGGTGACGATGCCAGGGCACTTGCCGCGCGCGTTCTGGTCGAGGAACATCGTCTCTATCCCCGCATCCTCTCGGAGTTCGTGCGCCGATGACCGATAATCTGGCCCGCATTCGCGACATCGCCCTGCTGCTGCCCGGTGTGACCGAGGACCTGCACGACGGCGAAACCCGGTTCCTGGTCGAAGGCGAGCCCTTTGCGCGGGTCGCTGACGGGGCGTCTGGGCTACACCTGTGTGTCGCCGACGAAGGCGCCGCGCCGCACTGGACGAGCATCGCGCTGTCGGCCGACAGCGACTGGACGCTGATCGAGGACCGGATCGCGCGCAGCTGGGAACTGGTCGCGCCGACCGAATTGCTCGAGGCGGGCGGGCGATGAGCCAATCGGCCGGCGACGAGGCCACCGATCGCGCCAAGTCGCGGCGGCGATTGCTGAGCCTGGCCGAGTTCGTGGCCGTGGCAGGTCTGCTCGTCGCCGCGCTGACGCTCTATCTGAATTGGTCGCAGCGCCGTAGCGATGCCGCCGACAAGGCCGCCGCCGCCAGCGCGCAACGCAACGAGCGTGCCCGGCTGGACCTGACCGCGACCGCCGAAGGCGACGGCCGCCGCCTCGCGCTGCGTGACCCGAATCATGACCTGCAGGACGTGACGATCGATTTCCCGGCAAAGTCGGGGATCGCCCGGCAGGCGCCCGTGGGCGACCCCGTGATCGATGCGGGGCCGATCGCCGACCCGATCCTGGCCCTGACCGATGGCCAGGCAGATACGAAGGAAGGCCGACTGCCGGTGCTGATCACGACCCGCTATTGGGACGGCGATACCGCGCGGACGGCGAGCGGGCTGTACGACGTGATCTGGAGCACGCATGGTCGCCTGCTGCGGGGCCGGACGCTGCGCCTGGAAGGGCTGCGGCTGCGGGATCGTCACGGCACGATGGCCAAGCTGAACGCCGCTTGGGT
The DNA here is from genome assembly GCF_042867205.1 of Sphingomonas sp. NCPPB 2930. Lineage (NCBI taxonomy): Bacteria > Pseudomonadati > Pseudomonadota > Alphaproteobacteria > Sphingomonadales > Sphingomonadaceae > Sphingomonas > Sphingomonas sp. NCPPB 2930. The sequence continues at coordinate 242,445 of NZ_JBHZQU010000004.1, forward strand.
GACGAAGCACGGCTAAGGCCCCTCAGGAGTTCGAGGGGCGCTGGTCCATTCATCGTGCGATGATGGCATTGGCATTGATGATGCGGCTTATCTCGGGTGTGTCTATTAATCGCCAGATCGGCGCTCGCTCGAAGGACGGGCCACATGAAGCACTTCTGCGCGCCGCAGATGGACATTATCGCCGCTTGTTCAAACGGTAGGCGGGGACCTCCAACCCGGAGATCGTCGCTTAGCGGTCAGATGCTCCCTGCCCGTTCGACGACCAGCACACGCGCAGGTCCGATCGGCACGGCACGATGGGTGTCGCCGGGTTCGGCATGGAAGATCGTCCCCGGCGTCAGGCGATGGACGTGCTCCTCGCCCCGCTCGCGCACCTGCATGTCGACTATGCCGTCCAGCACGACAAAGACCTCGGCACCGTCGTTGACGTGCCAGATATAGGGCTGGTCCGTCCAGTGGAGCCGAACCGATACCCCGTCGATCTCCGCGATATCCAATGCCGCCCAGGGGCGATGGCCGGTGAACGTGGTTGCTTCGATGATCTTCATCACGACCTCCCTTGTCGCGGCTCCCATGCTATGGAACGAGGTGATTGGCGAGATTGCGGATCGCCGTCAGTGACGACGTTTCGAAAGCGCCCATGAACCGGACCGGCATGACCCTGGAAGAGACCGACCGGAAGCTGGTCGCATTGTTGCGTCATGACGCGCGCCGGACGACCACCTCGCTGGCCCGCGCGCTGAACCTGTCGCGTACCGCCGTGCAGGCCCGTATCGCGCGGCTGGAACGTGACGGGATCATCCAGGGCTATAGCGCGATGATCGCGCCCGATGTCGTCGCAGGCGTCCAGGCGCTGGTGACGCTTTGCCTGGCGGTTCGCCCGTGTCGGCGGATCACCGACCCGCTCCTGTCCTGGCCCGAGGTGGAGCGTATCTATGCCATCGCGGGCGACCGGGACGCGGTGTTGGTCGTCTCGGTCGCGTCACCACAGGCCTTGTCGGACCTGGCGGACCGTCTGCGGGCGGTGGAGGGCATCGCCTCTGTGGAGACGACCGTCATCCTGTCGGCACGGGCGGGGTGCCCGGAAAAGCCCTGATCGGCGACGGCCGGGTTGCGCAATGGCCGCCCCGTCGCATAGCGTGGCATCAATAGCTTCATAAACGGGGAAATTTCATGGATCGTCGCACCTTCATGCTGTCCGGTGCCGCGGCCGTCGGGCTCGGTGCATTACCCGCCCGCCCGGCCTCCGCGCAGGCGTCGGGTGGTCCGGCGGCGGCGGCCTTGCCGGGGGACACGCGGCTGAATGCGGCCTTCGATCAGGTGCTGGGCGAAACCGTGCGCCAGTCGCCGGAATTCGCCACGTCGCTGGGCTTCGATACCGGCACGAACGCCGATCTGCGGCACAAGCTGAGCGACAACAGCTACCAGGCGATCGCCAAGGACCTAGCCCGCAATCGCAAGGCCCATGCGCTCGTCGCCGCCGTCGACCCCGCTTCGCTATCGCCGCAGGCCCGCATCGATCGCGAAGTGGTGCTGTACAATATCAAGTCCAACATGGTCGGCCCGGAGCAGTTCGGCCTCTCCTCGCCGCAGGGGCCCTATCCGATCTCGCAGCAGGACGGCGTGTATTTCTCGCTGCCCGATTTTCTGGCCTCGACACATCCCGTCAAAACCGCCGACGATGCCGAAGCCTATCTCGATCGCCTCGCATTGATGGGGCGTCAGCTGGATAACGAAACCGAGGTCCAGCGGCGCGAGGCGGCAAAGGGGCGGCTCGCCCCCGACTTCTCGCTCGATCTCGCGCTTGGCCAGATGGCGAAGCTCCGGTCGCCCGCCCCGGCCGACAGCCAGCTTGTCCAGGCCCTGACCCGCCGCACCGGCGCGGCGAACATCGCTGGTGACTGGCAGGGCCGCGCCGCCCGGATCGTCGCCCAGCAGGTCTATCCCGCGCTCGATCGCCAGATCGCGCTGTTGCGCTCGCTTCGCCCTTCGGCACGCAGTGCCGCCGGCGTCTGGGCGCTGCCGGACGGCGAGGCGCTCTATGCCGCGGCCCTGGCGCAGGCGACCACCACGACCCTGACGCCGGACGCGGTGCATCGCATGGGGCTGCAACAGGTGGCCGAGCTGACCGCACAGCTCGAACCCATCCTGCAGAGCCAGGGTCTGACCAAGGGGAGCGTCGGCGCACGCCTGGACCAGCTCAACCGCCTGCCGACCCAGTTGTTCGCCGATACCGACGCGGGACGCGCCGAACTGCTCGCCAGCCTCAACGCCAGCGTCCAGGCGATGCAGGCGCGCCTGCCGCAAGCCTTCACCAACCCGCCCAATGCCCCGCTCGAGATCCGCCGCGTCGCGCCCGAGATCCAGGACGGCGCGCCCAACGGCTATTATTTCCGCGCGCCGCTCGACGGTTCGCGTGCCGCGATCTACTGGATCAACCTCAAGAGCGTGCACGACTGGCCGAAATACACATTGCCGAGCCTGACCTATCATGAAGGCGTGCCGGGCCATCACCTGCAGATTTCGACCGCCCAGCGTGCGCCGACCCATCCACTGCGCAAGATCGCCTTCTTCAATGCCTATCTAGAAGGCTGGGCGCTCTATGCGGAGCAACTGGCCGACGAACTCGGTGGCTATGCCTCGCCGGTCGAGCGCGCAGGCTATCTCCAATCCTTCCTGTTCCGCGCCGCGCGGCTGGTGGTGGATACCGGCATCCATACCAAGCGCTGGACGCATGATCAGGCGACCAAATACCTGGTCGACACGGTCGGCTTCGCACCCGGTCGCTCGCAGCGTGAGGTCGAACGCTATTGCGTCTCGCCGGGTCAGGCATGCAGTTACAAGATCGGCCACGCCGCCTGGTTGCGCGCGCGCGAAAAGGCCAAGGCGATCGCGGGCGACCGCTTTGACCTCAAGCATTTCCATGACGTGCTGGAGTCCGGCGCGATGCCGCTGTCGATGCTCGAGCGGATCGTCGAGGAACGGGCCCGCGCCGTCTGACGGCCGCTATTCGCCCTCTCGTTCCGGGGGGATGAAGCTGACATGGTCGAGGCGCCACGACCGATCCGGGGCGCCCGGCCAGAACGTCGCCGGATCATAGTCGCCCTCCTCCGGCAGGGCGCCGACGACCTGGGCTCCGATGACGCGCCCCGTCTCGCGCAGGCGCACCTCGGCGCCTGGGAAGCGGGCGTTCAACGCCGCATGCAGCGCCGAGGCATCGTCGGCCACGCGCTCCCCGTCGAGCGCGCGGGGGGCGCCGTCGATCAATTCCGCCGCCGCCGACTTCAGCGAGCGCAGCCCGTCGTTCAGAATATCCAGCGAGATCAGGCCCGCCGCGACCGCATCCGCCCACCAATAGCCCAGCCCGATACCGATCACCCCGCCGATCCCGGCCACGCCCGTCATCCAGTTGGCCTTTTGCGTCATCGCATCCGTGAAGAGCGTCTTGTCGTTCAGTTCGCGAGCGAGCGGCAGCTTCAACCGGCCAAGGACGATCGGCACGACGATCGAATAGACCTGAGCGGCCACCATCAGCCAACCCAGCCAGATTTCCTGCCCCGCGATGTTTACGGAGGTAACTGTGGCATGCTCCCGGCCGATCAGGCTCATCGCCGAGGTCACTAGAAGGACGCCGCCGAGAGCGGTGAGCGCGGCGGCGGCCAGTGCGAAGGCGAGGCTCGGCGCACGGGCGAAGCCGTTGGGAAAGAGTGCGCTGGGCGGACGTCTCTCCAGACGGGCGGAGATCAGGAAGACGATCGGCGGAACCAGGCTGAGGCAATCCTCGATCCAGGCCGTCTTCATCGCCTGGCTTGCCCCCATCGCCGCGCCCATGACGGCGATCACGCTGATCGTCCAGGCCAGCGACCACCACTCCAGCCGTTGCGCGCGGGCGAAGACGGGTTTCAAATGAGGTGGCAAGACGTCCTTGCTCATCGGTCCGGCACCTCCGCTCTCGTTTCGCGTTCGACCAGCGTGATCCATGCATTCTCGCCGTTTCGGGCGACGATATGCGACGCCGTCGCGGCCTTGCCTTCCTCATGGCGGCGGTACGGCAGACCGAGCGCGACGCGCTTTGCCCATGGCGATTTCGCGTCGAAGCGCCCGCCGACGACGAGGTCCAGTTGTCCCGCTTCCAGTCGGAGAAGCAGCGGCTCGAGCGTACCGCCGACGACCATGGGCGCAGCACCGGTCCGCGCGGCAACCCGGGTCAGGATCCTGTCGGCAACCGCCATGTCCCCTCGCTCGGCACCCTCGACCACCCCAACGCGAATGGCTCGGCTCGCGCGGACGGTCTCCAGCGTTCCCTCGGGGTCGCGCGGAATGTCGCCACAGCCCGCGAGCAGGAGAAGCGGCAGCCAGACGAATTTCATCGACGGTCTGCGCCAATGCGAAGGACATTCCTCATGACCCATAGCAGCGGGATTTTCCTTTCGATGCAAGCACATTGGGTCAGGCGCGTGATATTGTCCGCCCTGCCCGCTGGCCGCCCCCGATCGCAACGGCCCACAAACCATTTGCGCCATAATAGATAGATAGCTATCTATATTTCGAAATGTCCGATTCTCGACGTCATCTGGAACGGCGATTGGCGACCACGCTGATCCCGCTGGCCCGCGCCTACAGGCGGCATCTCGACCGTGCCCTGGCAGGGCTGTCGCTTTCGCACTCGTCCGCGCTTGCCGTCATGTTGCTCGGCCGGATGGAGGATGGGGTGCGCCAGGGCATGTTGGCGGAGCAGCTTGGCGTCGAAGGGCCGACGGTCGTGCCGCTGGTCGACCAGATCGAACGCGCGGGCCTTGCCGAGCGGCGGCCGGATGCCAGCGACAAGCGCGCCAAGACGATCCATCTCACCCCGGCCGGTCGTTCGCTCGCTGCGCTGGCGGAAACCCGCTCGGCGGAAATCCGGTCCGCGCTCTTTGCCGATATCCCGGCCGAAGATCTGGCCATCGCGATCACCGTGGTGGAACGGCTCAGCCAGGCGATCGGCGCGTCCGAGACGGATTGAGCCCATGCGGATCGGCGTGCGGCAGGCGGTATTTTCCGCCAATTGCTTCTTGGCGGCGATGCTGGCGCTGTTCGTGTCGTTCCGGCTCGGGCTGGATCGCCCCTTCTGGGCCATGGCGACCGTCTATATCACCAGCCAGCCGCTGACCGGCGCGGTGCGATCCAAGGCCGTGTTCCGCCTTCTCGGGACGATCGTCGGGGCCAGCGCCACCGTCGTGCTGATACCCTTGCTGGTCAACGCGCCGATCTTGCTGTCGCTTGCGCTCGCGCTCTGGGTTGCGGGCTGCCAGTTCGTCTCGCTGCTCGACCGTACGCCGCGATCCTATCTGTTCATGCTGGCGGGCTATACGGCGGCGCTCGTCGGTTTCCCCAGCGTCACCCACCCGGAGGCGATTTTCCAGGTGGCGGCGCTGCGCGCCCAGGAAATCGGGATCGGCGTGACCTGCGCCGCCATCGTCCATGCGGTCGTCTGGCCGCGCAGCGTCACCGCCCTGCTCCGCACGCGCATCCAGGCCGTGATGGGCGAGGCGGAGAGCTGGATCGTCGACTCGCTCGCGCCGGAGCCTTTGGCGCATACGGATGCGAAGCGCCGTCGCTTGGCCGGAGACGTCACCGAACTTCACGTCATGGCCACGCATGTGCCGTTCGATACCGACGCGCAGCGACCGACCACGGCGGTCCTGGCGGCGTTGCAGGATCGGCTGGTCCTACTCGTCCCGCTCGTTTCCGCCGTGGAGGACCGCATACGCAGCCTTTCCGTCCTGCACGCCCTTCCCGCCCCCGTCGCGGCGCTGATCGACGATGTCCGGCGCTGGGTGCGGGAGCCGGACAGTGCCGCGCCTGCCGCCCTCGTCGCGCGCTGCGCCGCGCTGGCGGCGGACGAGCCCATGCGGTCATGGGGTAGCCTGCTGATCGCCAATCTGCTCGCCCGTCTCGGCGAGCTGGTTGTGGCGCTCGACACGGCGCGGCATGTCGCTGTCCAGGCGACCGCGCCCGACACCCCGATGCCGGAACCCGTCCGGGCCCTGCTGCGCGAGCGGCAGCGTCGCCCGCTCCACCGGGACTATGCGCTGGCGGCGCTGTCCGCCGCGGCGACGGCGATCGCGATCCTGGGCTGCTGCGCTTTCTGGATCGTCGCCGCCTGGCCAGAGGGAGCGGTGGCGGCGATGATCGCGGCCGTCGTATGCTGTTTCTTTGCGACGATGGACGATCCGGTTCCGGCCCAGCGTGGTTTCCTGATCTGGACTGCCGTGTCGCTGCCGCTGACCGCCCTCTATCTCTTTGCGCTGCTGCCGCTGGTACACAGCTTCGAGATGCTGGCGCTGGTGCTGGCCCCGATGCTCCTGATCGCCGGTGCCCTGCTCGCGCTGCCGCACTGGTATGGACGGATGATGCCGATGATCATCGGGATCGCGGGGGGGCTGGCGTTGACCAACAATTTCTCCGCCGATGCGGTCGGTTTCTTCAATGGCAGCATCGCCCAGCTGGTCGGCGTGGCGGCCGCGATCTTTGCGACGCGTGTCTTTCGCAGCCTTGGCGCGGGAACGGCCGTTCGGCGGCTGCGCCGCGCGGGCTGGCGCGAACTGGCCGATCTCGCGTCCGGTCCGTCCAGCCTTGCCATCGCCAGCTGGAAGAGCCGGATGCTCGACCGGGTGGGGCTCCTTGCAGCGCGGGTCGGCGATGTCGACCAGGCGGACCGCGATGTCGCCATGGCGACGCTGCGCGATCTGCGGGTCGGGGTGAATGTGGCCCAGCTGGCGCCGGACGGGAGCGAGGATAACGCAGTGCTGGCCGCGTTGCGCAACGAGATCGCCGTGCATTTCCGCAATGGCGACCCCGACACGACGGCGATACCCGCATCCGCCCTGCTCGACCGGATCGATGCCGCCATCGCCTCCGCGATCGACCTGCCGGTTTCCGAAGGCCGGTGGAACGAGCTTGCCGCGTTGACCGGGCTACGGCGCAATTTCTTTCCGGGGGCCGCTCCCTGGGACATGCGGGAGGAAGCGGCATGACGGGGGAAGTCGATCTTGCCGGGGTCTATGTCCACCCGCTGCTGATCGCCGCCATTCTGGCGTTCGTCGCCGCGGAAGCGATCGCCTGGGTGCTGGGGCGGCTGCGACTATATCGCTTCGTCTGGCATCGCGGCCTGTTCGACGTGGCGCTTACCATTCTCCTTTGGGCGGGCTTTGCCGCGCTCCTCAACGGCGGCGATGTGGCCGCTCTTTTCGGTTAGTGAAATGAAGAAGACTGCATTTCTGCGCGTCGCCGTGACGCTGATGGTCGTCGCCCTCGCCGGGTTCGCCGGGCAGCGGCTATGGGTGCATTATGAGGAAGATCCCTGGACCCGCGACGGCCGGGTCCGCGCCGATGTGGTTCAGGTCGCGCCCGATGTGTCCGGGCTCGTCACCTCTGTCCTCGTCCGCGATAACCAGCAGGTGGCCGTCGGCACGCCGTTGTTCGAGGTCGACCGGCCGCGTTACCGGCTGGCCGTGGCGCAGGCGCAGGCGGCGGTCGCCGCCCAGCAGGTGCAGCTTGCCCAGGCCCGACGCGAGGCCCGACGCAACCAGTCGCTGGGCGATCTGGTCGCCGGGGAAGTCCGCGAACAGAGCATGGCCAAGGTCGCCCAGCTCGATGCTTCGCTGGCCCAGGCCCGCACGGCGCTGGACACCGCCCGCCTCAACCTCGCCCGGACGATGGTACGCGCCAGCGTCGCTGGCACCGTCACCAATTTGGAGCTTCGCCCCGGCGACTATGCGAGCGCCGGTCACCCCGAATTTGCGATCATCGACCGGAGTTCGCTCCATATCATCGGCTATTTCGAGGAGACGAAGCTGCCCCGCATCCATGTCGGCGATCCCGTGCAGATCCGCCTGATGGGTGAAGGATCGACCATTGCGGGGCATGTGCAGAGCATCGCTGGCGGCATCGAGGATCGCGATCGCAATTCCGGCGCGAACCTGCTCGCCAATGTGAACCCGACTTTTAGCTGGGTCCGGCTGGCACAGCGCATCCCCGTCCGCATCACCATCGATCGGCTGCCCGCCGGGATCGCGCTGGTCGTTGGCCGAACCGCGACGGTCGAGATATTGCCGCCAGCGGCACCGGCTCGACCCAAGGGGGTACGGGCATGAGGCGCCACCCGCTTGCTCCTGCCCTCATGGCGGCCCTGCTTGCGGGCTGTGCAGCGGCGGGGCCCGATTATCACAGGCCCGCCACGGCCGTCGCGGAACGTCCCAGTGCTACGGGCGGCTTTGTCAGCGGCTCTTCCCCGGCCTTCGCCTCTGCCCCGCTGCCGGACCATTGGTGGAAGTTGTACAGCGATCCGGTGCTGGACCGACTTGTCGAGGACGCGCTTGCTCATAACACGGACCTGCGCGTCGCCAGCGCCAATATCGCACGCGCCAATGCCGCGCTCGGCCTTGCCGAGCAGGCCCGCCAGCCCCGGACCGAGATCGAGGCCGCGCCCGGCTATGCCCAGCGATCGGCGGAGGAAGAGCTGTTGCCCGGCGCCCCCCTGCCTTCGTCCTTCGTCTATTCGGCGCGGGCGGGTATTTCCTATCAGGTCGACCTTGCCGGGCAGATCCGGCGCGCCGTCGAAGCGGCCGGGGCGGATGTCGCAGCGACCCAGGCCGCCTATGACGCGACCCGCGCGACCGTCGTGGCGGATACGACCCGCGCCTATCTCGATGCCTGCGCCGCGGGGCGGGAGATCGGCATCGCGCAGCAGGCGGTAGCCCTTCAGTCGCGCACGACGAACCTGACGCAGCGGCTGATCCGCGCCGGACGCGGCATCGCGCTCGACGCGACCCGGTCGCGGGCGCAGGAGGAACAGGTCCGCGCGACCTTGCCGAGCTTGCTCGGGGCCAAGCAGCTCGCGCTGTTCCGGCTGGCGACGCTGACCGGCCGCCCGCCCGCCGAGTTTGACCGCCAGGTCGCGGCCTGTACGCAGGAGCCCCGTCTCGACCGGGCCATTCCGATCGGCGACGGCGCGGCGCTGCTGCAACGTCGTCCGGATGTGCGCCGCGCCGAATTGGAATTGCATGCCGCCACGGCCAGGATCGGGGTTGCGGAAGCGGAACTCTATCCGCGCATCACCCTTGGCGCCTCGGTGGGCTCGGTCGGCCTTCTTCGCAACGCGCTCGGCAGCGACACCTATAAATTCTCGCTGGGGCCCCTGATCAGCTGGGAGTTTCCGAACCGTGGACGGGTCCGCGCGCGCATCGCCAGCGCGCAGGCCGACGCCGACGCCGCTTATGCGAGGTTCGACGGAACGGTCCTCGCCGCGTTGCGAGAGACCGAAACCGCCCTGACCATTTACGCGCGGGACCTGGATCGCCGTGCGGCGCTAACCGCCGCACGCAATCAGTCCGCTCGCGCTGCGACCGATGCCGAACGGCTGTTCAAAGCGGGGCGCACGGGTTTTCTGTCCGTCCTCGATGCCCAACGCACGCTGATCGGCGCAGAGCAGACGCTCGCGGCGGCGGACAGCCGGCTGGCGGCGGACCAAGTGCAGCTGTTCCTGGCATTGGGGGGCGGCTGGCAGATTTAGCCTTCCGGACAGCAAAACCGGGGGTTCCCCGAGATATGGCCGGGCAACCGGAGTTCCAGCTCTCAATAAGAATCACCCTTCCGATCAGCTGTGCTACGCTTGATCCGTCGTCCCTGACCGGCCGCTCCGCATATTCCAGAGCAGCCCTGCCACGACACATGCGGCCCCCCCAACGAGCACCGACGGTCGGATACCAAGACGGACAGCCGAACGGTCGAGCATCACCTCCCCTCGACCGACGGCGTTGACCAGTCGCGGCACAATTTGCGTGTCGATGAAATATTTCGGGGCCGAAGGGCCCGTCGTCTTTTTCAGCATATAGTCGCGACCGACCGTCATGGCATTTCTCCTTTTTAAATCCGTATCTTAGATTAAATCTGGGATAGCCGCCGCCGCTACAGGGTTAACGACAGGACCCGGCGAATGTTTCGCAAGGAAACGCCCGCCGCCCCGGCCGGAGATGCCCGATGAGAGCCACTTACAAGCCGTATCGCCTCCCCTCCGGTGGGTGGGGATCGGCCCGATCGGTCGGCAATATCCTGCGCCGGGAGGGCGTGCTCGGCAGCGCCAGCATCGCGCTGTCGCGCCACAACAAGGTCGACGGCTATCAGTGCAACAGCTGCGCTTGGGTCAAACCGGCTACGCCGCTCCCCTTCGAGTTCTGTGAGAACGGGGTGAAGGCGGTGGCGTGGGAGTTGACCGCGCACCGCTGTACGCCCGCCTTCTTCGCCGAACATACGGTCAGCGAATTGCTGAGGTGGGACGATTATCATCTGGAACAGCCGGGGCGGCTGACCCATCCGCTGCGCTATGATCCCGCGACCGACAAATATGTGCCGGTATCCTGGGGCCATGCCATCGAGGAGATCGCCCGCGAACTTCGCGCGGTGGACGACAAGCAACACGGCACCGTCTTCTACAGCTCCGGCCGGTTGTCGAACGAAGGCAGCTATCTCTATCAGCTGTTCGCCCGGCTTTATGGCAACAACAACCTGCCCGACAGCTCGAACATGTGCCACGAAACGACTTCGGTCGCGCTTCCCGCCAGTATCGGCCAGGGCGTCGGCACGGTCGATCTGGGGGACTTTGCCAAGACCGATTGCCTGATGTTCTTCGGCCAGAATCCGGGGAGCAACTCGCCCCGCATGCTGCACCCGCTTCAAGAAGCCAGCCAGCGCGGGGTGCCGATCATCACCTTCAACCCGCTTCGCGAGCGCGGGTTGGAGCGGTTCCTGAACCCCCAGTCGCCGACCGAGATGCTGACCGGCAAGGACACGCGGATCAGTTCGGACTATCATCAGGTCAAGAATGGCGGCGATCTGGCCGCGATCGCGGGCATCTGCAAGGCGGTGCTGACGCTGCACGACGATGCCCTGGCGGCGGGTGAGCCACCGATCCTCGACCTCGCCTTTATCGACGCGCACACGCATGGGTTCGCGCGCTTCGCCGACTGGCTGCGGGCGCAGGATTGGGACGAGTTGGAGCGGCGTTCCGGGCTGCACCGTGCCGATCTCGAAGCGACGGCACTCATCTATGCCCGTGCGCCGTCGACCATCGGCATTTACGGCATGGGCCTGACGCAGCACCGTGCGGGGGTCGAGACGGTGCAGATGCTGGTCAACCTCCTCCTGATGCGCGGCAACATCGGACGGCCCGGCGCGGGCATCTGTCCGGTACGAGGCCACAGCAATGTCCAGGGCCAACGGACGGTCGGCATCACGGAAAAGCCCGAGCTTTTCCCACTCGACCGGCTGGGTGAGCAATTCGGCTTCGAGCCACCCCGTGAGGCGGGGTACAACACGGTCGAAGCGTGCGAAGCGATCCTCGCAGGGCGGGTGAAGGCGTTCTTCATGCTGGGCGGCAATTTCGCCCGTGCCATCCCGGACCAGGGCCGGATGGAGCCTGCCTGGCGCCGGATGCGGCTGACCGTCAACGTCCTGACCAAGCTCAACCGCACCGCCCTGCTCCCCGGCGAGATCAGCTATATCCTGCCGGTGATCGGGCGGCTGGAGATAGACGAGACGGCGGCCGGCCAGCAGGCGCTGTCGATGGAAGACACCTCTGGCTGCGTACATGGCAATCGCGGAATCCGCACACCGGCCTCTCCGCATCTCATCAGCGAGATCCGGCTGCTATGCGAACTCGCCAAGCAGGTGCTCGAGCCCCATCCCAAGGTGCGGTGGGACGACTATATGACCGACTATGCCGAGATCCGGCGGGAGATCGCCCACACCCTGCCCGACAATTTCCACGACTATGAAACACGCATGTGGGAGCCCGGCGGCTTCCAGCGCGACCTGCCGGCCAAGCGGCGCGAATGGCAGACCGATACCGGCCGCGCCAATTTCGTCACGCCTGAGGCACTCGACGAAGACCTCGATATGCCGGACGTCGGCCATGACGTGCTGCGGTTGATGACACTGCGCAGCAACGACCAGTTCAACACCACCGTCTATGGCTATAGCGATCGTTTCCGGGGCATCGACGGCATCCGCAACATCGTGCTGATGAACCGATCCGACATCGAACGCCGGGGCCTGAAGGTCGGGCAGGCGGTGACCTTGCGCACCGTCGCCGATGACGGGGTCGACCGGCATTTGTCGGGGATGATCGTCGTCGCCTATGACATCCCGGTCGGATGCATCGGCGGCTATTATCCCGAGTGCAACGTCCTGATGCCGGTGTGGCATTATGCCGTGGGCAGCAAGACGCCCGCCGCCAAATCCATTCCCGTGACGGTCGAAAGCGACGGCGATGCGATAGTCGAGCCAGGGATGGAGGATCGTTCGACGGCATGACCGGCGGAACTGGTCTTTTCGGAAGCCGAGCCCAGGCACGCGGTCCCCGCTCACAGCAAGGGATTTCGAGCCTAGCACGTTGATTTAGCGCACTTCGGCGGATGCAAGTCCGTCACGCCCACCGGCCTAAATCGGCGCGTGGCAGGCCTTTTGCAAATCGCTTGCTATTCGTAGGGCTTAGTCCATACATTACGATTTAATGACGCTTACCATCCCCGACATGTCACGGGACCGCCGGATAGAAGATCCGACAAATCTCTGGATTATTCATCCAGCGGCGCGCTTTCTTTTGCCCTGGTTCATTGCGCGCGGAATTTCGGCCAATGCCGTTTCCCTGGCCGGGCTGGCTTTGGGCACGTTGGCGGCGCTGGCCTACACCCAGTGGGAAATGTGGCCTTTTGCCTTGGTCGGCTTGCTGCTGTCGGTCGGCTGGCTTGTCGCCGACGGCCTGGACGGGATGATCGCGCGGGCCACGGGCACCGCCAGTCCGCTGGGGCGCGTGCTGGACGGGTTGTGCGATCACGGCGTCTTCATCCTGATCTATGTTTCGCTGGCCTTGTCGATTGGCACATTGGAAGGTTGGGCGCTGGCCGTGGCGGCAGGCATTGCGCACATGGTCCAGTCCAACATGTACGAGAGCGAGCGGGCCCGCTTTCACCGTCGCCGCAACGCGGTGGCGTTGATCGCCCCTCCTGCCCCGAGCCGCAATCCGCTGGTTCGACTTTACGACCTGTGCTGGGGACTATTGGATCGCGTCGCCGCGCGGTTGGATCATGTGCTGGGGCAGCACCATGCGCCCTCCGAGTTTGCGGCAAGATATGCCGCCCAGGCCGTTGGGCCTATGCGGCTGATGAGCCTGTTGTCCGCCAATGTGCGGGTCTACGCGATTTTCCTTGCCTGCCTTTTCGCCAATCCCCGCCTGTTCTGGTGGTTTGAAATCATCCCACTGAACATCATCCTCATCTTCGGACTTTTCCAGCACCGCATCGTCGAAAATCGTCTGAGTGCAGTACCGGCAGATCCTGTTCTGGCAAATAAGAGGGAATAAGAAATAATGTCGGCCATTAATATCGCTATCGTTGGAATAGGAAACTGCGCCAGTTCTCTCGTGCAGGGTCTTTCCTATTATCGCGAGGGCGCAAATGAGACCGTCGGGCTCATGCACTGGGACCTTGGCGGGTATAAGCCGAGCGATATCCGCGTCGTCGCGGCTTGGGACGTCGATCAACGGAAAGTCGGCAAGGACGTATCGGAGGCGATTTTCGCCAAGCCCAATTGCACCGCCGTCTTTTGTGAAACCGTGCCTGCCACTGGGACCAAGGTACGGATGGGGCATGTGCTTGACGGCGTCGCCGAACATATGTCGGATTATGACGACAATCGGACATTCCTGCTCGCGCATGAAAAGGAGGCGTCCAAAGCGGAAGTGGTCGCCGCCCTGCGCGAGACCAAGACCGATGTGCTGATGAACTATCTGCCGGTTGGTTCGCAGGCCGCCAGCGAGTTCTACGCCGAATGCGCGCTCGAGGCGGGTGTGGCGTTCGTGAACAATATTCCCGTGTTCATCGCGAGTGATCCCATATGGGCGGAACGCTTCACCCAGGCTGGCGTGCCGATCATTGGCGACGACATCAAGGCGCAGCTTGGTGCCACCATCGTTCATCGCGTGCTGACCGATCTGTTTGCCAAGCGGGGCGTCAAGCTGGGGCGGACCTATCAGCTCAACACCGGGGGCAACACCGACTTCCTGAACATGTCCAATCATCGCCGCCTCGCCTCCAAGAAAATCTCGAAGACCGAGGCGGTGCAGTCGGTTGCTGCGGAGCGGCTGCATGACGACAATGTTCATATCGGCCCGTCCGACTATGTGCCTTGGCAGAACGACAACAAGATCTGCTTCCTGCGGATGGAAGGGACGATGTTCGGCGGTGTGCCGATGAACCTGGAATTGCGACTGTCGGTCGAGGACAGCCCGAACAGTGCCGGTGTCGCCATCGATATGATCCGGTGCGCCAAGCTGGCGAAGGATCGCGGTTTGGCGGGGCCGATCGACGCGGCATCGGCGTATTTCTGCAAGCATCCGCGTTTCCAGATGACCGATGACCTTGCGGCCCAGGCCGTCGATGAGTTCATTGCCGAAGCGGCGGAATGATCGAAACCGGTATCGTTCTCGCGGCAGGCGAAGGCTCCCGCCTTCGCGCTGTCGCCGCGCTCAAGCCCCTTTGCCTGGTCGACGGGCGGACACTGCTTGCCCATGCCGTGCGCGGTATGGCGCAGGCAGGGCTGGCGCGAACGGTCGTGGTCGTCGGCTATGAGGCAGAGACGATCGAAGCCTATGTCGCGGCACAGGACTGGCCGATCGACGTCGAAACAGTACGGGTAAAGGATCATCGGCATCCCAACGGCTCGTCATTGCTGGCGGCCGAACCGCTGCTGGGCGGTGAGGAGGCGATCCTTGCGATGTGCGACCATCTGGTCGAACCCGCATTTTATCGGCGAATGGCCGCCGCCGATACGGGCGGTGGCGCGTCGCTCGGGATCGATCGTCGGATCGATAGCGATTGGATCGATCTTGACGACGTGACGTGCGTTCAGACGGAGGGCGACCGCTTGGTCGGCATCGGCAAGGGTCTCGCCCTCTATGATTGCTTCGATACGGGGGTGTTCAAGGTCGGCAAGGGTCTTTTCGACGCACTCCGCGGATTGGACAGGCCCTCGCTCACCGAGGGAATGCGGTGCCTGGCAACCGACCGGGCCGCTGGCATCACGGATTGCAGCGATCTGGGATGGATCGATGTGGACGATGAGCGGGCATGGCGCATTGCAGAAACATGGATGGCATCAAGTCGTCTTGGCGTAGTCGACGCTTAGGTGTTCCGTCCCGGCATCTGGTGGATCGGATCGACGATGAACTGGTCTTGCTCTGACGTACAGACTCTTTGGGCCGATCGACATTCAGGATTGCTTCTTCTTCCCCTCTCCCCTGGACAGGGGAAAGGGTTAGCGAAGCTTGCCAGCCTGCTGGCTAGCGTAGCTTGGGTGAGGGGTTGAGCGAGCCCAAAGGCTCGCGCGCTCGCCAAGCGAGCGCCCACCCCTCACCCAGTTCCAACTAGGCCTTTGCTTTCGCAAAGACCCAGTCTGCGCAACCCTCTCCCCTCTGCAAGGGGCGAGGGAGGGAAAGGCATTATCGGCCCTAGGTTGTATTCGTAGGGTAGGAGGCCGCTGGGCCTCTTGAGTTATAGGCGGCCATGAAGGTTGTGACCGCCGGTATCGATCCTGTTTGCGGCCTATGCCATGGCCGGTCAGGCCTTCGCCTCGTTGATGACATGAACCTGCGTGAATTCGTGGAATCCCTCCTCCGCGAATTCGACGCCCAGACCCGATTGTTTCGCGCCGCCGAACGGAATGCCGGGCCCGAAATCGAGATGTTTGTTGATCCAGACCGTGCCCGCCTCCATGCGCATGGCAAGATCATGCGCGACATCGCGGTCTGACGACCAGATCGAGCCGCCCAGCCCCATATCGGACGCGTTGGCGCGCGCCAGCGCGTCTTCGGGATCGTCGTAGCGGATGACGGGAAGCACGGGCCCGAACTGTTCCTCGTCCACCAGCCGCGCACCGTCTTCGATGTCGCGCACGATGGTCGGCCGGATGAAATAGCCTGGCCGGTCCAGCACTTCGCCCCCGGCGATGATCGTACCGTCCGATCGCGCCGCTTCGATGATCGCCTTCACCTTGTCATATTGCGCCCGGTTCTGGAGCGGCCCGATCTGTGCGCCCTGCTTCAACCCATCGTCGACAACGGCTTCTTCGGCGAGCTTGGCCAGTTCCGCGCAGAGCGCATCATAGATGTCGGCATGGGCATAGACGCGCTTGATGGCGATGCAGACCTGTCCGGCGTTCAAGAATGCGCCGCCGAAAATGCCCGTCGCCGCCTTCACCGGGTCGGCATCGGGCAGGACGATCGCCGCGTCGTTGCCGCCCAGTTCCAGCGTGAGGCGCTTGATCGACGCGGCCGCGCTCTCCATTACCTTCCGACCGGTTGCGGTCGATCCGGTGAAGCTGATCTTCGCGATATCGGGATGCGACGTCAGACGGGTGCCCAGGTCGTTCTGGTCGGTGATGACGTTGACCACGCCCGGCGGGAAGATCCCGGCCATCATCTCGCCCAGGCGCAGCGTCGACAAGGGCGTGGTGGGTGCCGGTTTGATGACCAGCGTATTGCCCGCCAGCAGCGCCAATGGCAGTTTGAAGGCGACGATCAGCACCGGGAAGTTCCAGGGAATGATCGCGCCGACCACCCCCAGCGGGCGACGATGCCGTTCGACCCGGCGGCTGTCATTGTCCTCCAGCACCCCGACCGGCAGGTCATGGGTCGCGAGCTGGCGGATGAAGGCGATGCTATAGGCGATCTCGGCGGTGGCTTCGCTCAATGGCTTGCCCTGTTCCTGGGTCAGCAGACGCGCCAGGCTTTCTGCATGCACCTCCATGCAATCGGCAAGATCGAGGATCAGCGCGCGTCGCTCCGCGATCGGGGTCTTCGCCCAGGCCGGAAAGGCGCGCTTCGCCGCCCCGACCGCTTCATCCAACTGCCCTGTCGAGGCGCGCGGGCATAAGGCCAGCACCTCCTCGGTCGCAGGGTTGATGACCTCCATCCTATCCGCGCCATCGACCAATCGACCGTCGATCAGAAGCCGGTAACCAGGCATATCCCATCCTCCTGCATTGTCGTCGACGTCGGCCAACCTGGCGAAAGGAACGTCGATGATTTTCAGGAAGGCTAAGAAGCTTTCGGTCCATCCCCTAGAGCCAAATCCGGCCTTAAGAGTGGTACCAGTTCGGGCGACCTAGCGCCGCTGGCCGACCACCGTGGCGACACGGGTAAAGGCTTCGCGGATCGCCTCCTCCGACAGCCCGGTATAACCGAGTACCAGCGAGCGTTCGCGAAAGCGGCCGGGATTGCCATATTCCTGCGTCGCGGCGCCCGCGAACGGATACAGGCCGACGCCGCAGTTCAGCGCGATACGCTGCATGTCATTCGCGGCGGGGAGATCGGGTGGCAGCGTCCACATCATGTGCATCCCGCATTCGCGCCCCATCAGCACGCCGCCGGGGAAATGCTCTTCGATCGACCGGATCACCTGGTCGCGCGCGCCCATATAGGACCGGCGGATCCGGCGCAGATGGCGGAGAAACGCGCCTTCCTTCAGGAAATCCGCGATCACCGCCTGCTCCAGCCATGGTGCGCCATGGTCGGTCAATGTCTTCACCAATCGCGCCTGATCGAGAAGATGACGCGGCATCACCGCATAACCCACTCTCAGCCCCGCGCCGATCGATTTGGAGAAGGTGCCGAGATAGATGACGTGCCCGCGGCGATCCAGTCCGGCCAGCGCGGTCAGCGGTGGTCCGTCATAGCGGAAGTCGCTGTCATAATCATCCTCGATGACATAGCTGCCCGTCTGATAGGCCCAGTCGAGAAGGTGCAGCCGCCGGTCGAGGCTGAGCGTGCAGCCGGTCGGAAACTGGTGGGACGGCGTCACATAGACGAGATTGCCCATGAAGCTTTCGAGTTGCGAGACGACGATACCCTGTTCGTCGACGTCGATCGGACGGATGCTGGCACCATAGCTGCCGAAGAGAAAGGCGGCACCCTGGTAACAGGGATTCTCGACCGCCACGCTCGCCTTCGTACGATCGGTGATGAAGATGCGGGCGAGTAGGTTGAGCGCTCCCTGGATGCCGGAGGTGACCATGATCTGATCGGCGCTGGCTTCCATCCCGCGCGTTTCGCCCAGATGCGCCGCGATCGCCTCGCGCAGCGCGGCCAGTCCACGCGGATCGCTATATTCGGTCTGGATGCCATGGGCATAAGCGAGATGCCGCGCGATCGTGCGTTGCCAGAAGCTGGTCGGGAAGCTGTCGGGGCGCGGTCGCCCGACGAAGAAATCGAACTGCGGCCGCGATCGCCTTTCGTGCCACAATCGGGGCGCCCGCCCGGAAAAGCTGGGATTCTTGCCCAACCGGAGCCGCTTGCGGCTGGGCTGAACCGACGAATGGCCATTGCGCAGCAGGACGGTCGCGTCGGGCAGCCGGTCGTTGACGAAGATGCCCGCCTTGGCCCGCGAGGTGATATAATCCTCTGCGGCGAGGCGTTCATAGGCCAGCGTCACGGTGTTGCGGGCGATGCCCAGCTGGTCCGACATGCTGCGCGTCGAGGGCAGTCGCTTGCCCGCGGCCAATGTGCCTTGCAGGATCTGGTCGCGGACCGCCTCGTAAATCTGCACCTGCAGCGATCGCTCGTCGTCGCGGTCGATACGAATGATCAGGTTCATCGTCATCGTCAGGCGTGCCTTCGCTACCCTAGCTGCACCGATCCTATCGCACGGTCGCGCCAATGATAGAGCCATCGGCATCTGGCACCATTATCTTCCGCTATACTGGCCCTACCGACTGGCCAAGTCGCTCTTCATCCTCACCGCACAGCTTATCGGGCTGGACTCATTGAGCGGAGAATCCCATGTCCATCTATCTCAGTATGCAGCGTGTGCGCTTTTCCAGCCCGGACGGATACGAGAAGTTCAAGGTCATTTTCGCCGATACGCGCAATCACCTGATGAAGCTGCCCGGCTTCCTCCATCTGACATGGTGGGTCCATCCCGAAGACCCGACCTGGTTCAACGAGGTCAGCTTCTGGGTGAACCGCGCGGCGCTCAAGGACTGGCACCAGGCGACCTACCACAAGCACGCCAAGGCATGGGCGGCGCGTGGTGCGATCATGGAAGACATCATCACCAATTTCGAACTGACCAACACGCGGCTTCTCCGCGTATGCCCCAATTGCGGGCTGGTCGAGGACAAGGCGTTCGAGCTGCAGGAAGAGCAGAAGGTTCTTGCCGAACCCTGCCCCCAGTGCAATTTCAACTTCCCCGTCATGCCGAACACGCCCAGCAGCTTCGCCGTGTTCAAGGATGTGCCGCTCCTCGCGGAGACCATCTCGCTGACCGCCCCGTCGATGGAGGCGTGAACGGCGGAGAAGGCGGTCGAATGTGGCCATCTGGCCCCATCAAAAAGGCCAGGGATGGCGCTAGGCCGTCGGTCGTGATGCTTTGATAGTCAAGCCTGGTCGACGTTCGGGGGGAACCGAATGGTTTTCCCGATCGGCCGGTTACGGTTCAATCTCGTTCAAGGGAGATTTGGCATGGCAACGCAGTTGGCGGCGCAAGTGCAGGAATTGCCGCGTTACGCGGTTCATGGCGGCGTGCAGAACGAACCCAATGAGAAATGGCTGCCGTTCGAATGGGTCGAGCCCCGTTTCGGCATGCAGGTGCACGGCGAATATGTGGTGACCCGGCCCGAGGGTATGTCGGGATCGCTGTCGGCCGGCTTCTGGCGCACTGGCCCCACCGCGCCGGGCGCGACGGCGGACGGGTCGCATACCATCGTCTATTCCTCGCCGCTCGGCGACGAGGTGGCTTGCGTGATCGACGGCACCGCCGTGCTGACCGTCCTTTCCACCGGCAAGCGCTATAAGGTCGGCCCCGGTTCCATCATCAACTCGCCCAAGGGGCTGGAAGTGCAGTGGGAGATCGAGGGACCATCGTTCAAGAAATGGTGGTGCATCTGGAACGGCAGCGAACCGACGAGCAATGCGCCGCAGGATCTGCTGATCTCGCACACCAGCGACAATCCCGCCGATTGGCTCGAATATCATTTCAACGAACCCGCCGAAGGTCCCCTGGTCGCGGGCGAACTCTATTTCCTACGCTCCGGCGGTTCGACGGGCACGATGATGAGCGGCGTCTGGCGGTCGGGCAAGGGCATCGCGGGCAGCGATGTCGATGAAAAGGGCGCGCTCAAGACCCCCTATACCGGCGTGCTGGGCGACGAGACGATCCTGCTGCTCGAAGGCGAGGTCGAGGTGGTGGAAACCGATACCGGCAAGGTCCATAATTTCAAGGCGGGCGATACGATCGGCCTGTCTTCCGGCATGCACATCACATGGACGTCGAAGGGCCCCTTCTCGAAGAAGCTGTGGGTCATCACGCGGGACGTACTGCCCGAATAACGCCGGGATCGCGGTGACGGGTGGCGGGACCTCTGGGGGGCCGCCACTCCGGTCCGGCAGACGCCGTCCGCAGGGGCGAACGCATCATCATGGATCCAGGCCGACGCCTCCTCCCGCCAGGCGCAGCGGCAATTCAACAATCAAGGTGGGAAGCCCGAGAGACCGCATCGATGCGGCGTGATCGTGGAGAGGATCGAACGTATGACCGGCCTATCGGCATCGGTCGCCGTCCCTGATTACAGGAAGGCGGTCGAAGAATTTTGCATTGAACGGGAGCGAGCGCGGCTTTCGGGCCATCTGTCGGACGGTATCAACGCCTGTGTCGAATGCTGCGACCGCTATGCCGATAGCGACGATGTGGCGCTCATCACGATCGCGGCGGATGGCACACGCCGTGATCATGGCTTCGCCGCGCTGCGCGACCTGTCGGCGCAAGTCGCGCATATGCTGGCGGCGCACGGCGTCCGGCCCGGCGACGTCGTAGCGGGACTGTTGCCGCGAAGGCTGGAGCTGGTCGCGACGGTCCTGGGCGTCTGGCGTATCGGGGCGACCTATCAGCCGCTGTTCACCGCCTTCGGCCCCAAGGCGATCGCGCACCGGCTGGGCATCGGCAAGGCCGTGCTGGTCGTGACGGACAGCGCCAATCGCGCGAAGCTGACGGACATCGCGCAATGTCCACCGATCGCGGTCGTCCGCACGCCCGAAGAGCCGCTCGTGGCGGGCGACATCGACTTCCAGGCCCAGGTGGCTGGGATGTCTACCGATTTCGAGCCGGTCCTGCGCACGGGCAACGATCTTTTCCTCATGATGTCGACATCGGGGTCCACCGGCCTCCCCAAAGGCGTGGGTGTGCCCCTGAAGGCGCTGATCGCGATCGGCGCCTATATGCGATGGGCGATAGACCTGCGAGCGGAGGACCTTTTCTGGAATATCGCGGATCCCGGCTGGGCCTATGGTCTCTATTACGGGATCACCGGGCCGCTGCTGCTCGGCCGGGCGACGATCCTGCATGATGGCGTCTTCTCCGCTGAGGCCGCCATCGATCTTATCGCCCGGCTCGGCGTCACCAACCTGGCTGGCTCGCCCACCGCGTATCGCCTGCTGATGGCGGGGGGCGGCGCGGCCGCTGCCAGGGTAAAGGGCATGCTGCGCGTCGTCAGCAGTGCGGGCGAGCCGCTGAACCCCGAAGTCATCCGGTGGTTCGATGCCCAGCTCGCGGTGCCAGTGCACGATCATTACGGCCAGACGGAAACCGGCATGCTCGTGAACAACCATCACGGCCTGTCGCACGCCGTCCGCATCGGTTCGGCCGGGGTCGCGATGCCCGGATACCGGGTCGCGGTGCTGGATGAGGACGGCCGCGAACGGGGCCTGGGCGAACCGGCCGAACTGGCGATCGACATCGCCCGGTCTCCCCTCTTCTGGTTTGACGGCTATTGGCGACAACCCACGCCCGCCATCCGTGGCGGCTATTACCGGACGGGGGATACGGTGGAGCTGGGCCCCGACGGCAGCGTCAGCTTCATCGCGCGTGCCGACGACGTCATCACCTCATCGGGCTATCGGATCGGCCCCTTCGATGTCGAAAGCGCATTGATCGAACATCCCGCCGTGATGGAGGCCGCGGTCATCGGCGTGCCGGACCCGGACCGCACCGAGCTGGTCAAGGCCTTCATCGTCCTGAACGCGGGATTTGCGCCAACGCCAGCGCTGGCCGATGCCCTGAAAGCGCATGTCAAAACCCGGCTGTCCGCGCATGCCTATCCCCGGCTGATCGCGTTCCTGTCGGAACTGCCGAAAACCCCCAGCGGCAAGATACAGCGCTTCATGCTGCGCGCCATGGAACAGGATCAAAGCTGAACTGGCCCCATCAAAAAGCGGCGAACAGGTCCTAAGAAGAGGGGCAGATATCCGGCACCTTGATCCCTGGCACCAGCGTTCGGGGCTGTGCGACAGGATCCACGCACCCCTTTATCCCTGACTGCTGATGCCCAGGCGCAACGGGTCACCAATGCACTCAGATGCAGTGACCTTATCAGGGAGCTTCACATGAAAAGGGTCGGGGGCATCAGCATTCTCGCCATCGCGACATGCACGGCAATGCCGGCATCCGCGCAGGATGCGAGCAAGGCGCAGACGCAGGCCGGAGGATTGGAGGAGATCGTCGTGACCGCCACCAAGCGGTCGGAGAACCTTCAGGACGTTCCGGTTGCCGTGTCGGCCATTTCGTCGTCGGAACTCGCCGCCCAGGGCGTGTTCGACACGTCGGACCTGAACGGTTCGATGCCCAATCTTCAGGTGTCATCGGCTTATGGTTCGCAGCAGCCCAATTTCACCCTGCGCGGTATCGGTGTCGGCACCGAACTCAGCGCAAGCGCGGCATCGCCGGTCGGCGTCTATGTCGACGAGGTCTATCAGACCTTCCGCGCGAGCCAGGGGCAGCAACTCTATGATCTGAACCAGGTCGAAGTGGTCCGCG
Source organism: Sphingomonas sp. NCPPB 2930 (assembly GCF_042867205.1). NCBI lineage: Bacteria > Pseudomonadati > Pseudomonadota > Alphaproteobacteria > Sphingomonadales > Sphingomonadaceae > Sphingomonas > Sphingomonas sp. NCPPB 2930. The sequence goes on from NZ_JBHZQU010000004.1 coordinate 265,346, forward strand.
GGCCCCAGGGGACGCTCTATGGCCGCAACACGACGGGCGGTGCGATCAACTTCATCACCCGCAAGCCCGCTCTGAAGGGCGACAATGGGTATCTGACGGTGGGCTATGCCAATTACGACCGCTGGAATTTCGAAGGCGCGATCGAACTGACCCCCGTCGAAGACCGGTTCGGTATCCGCGTCGCGGGCACCTATGTCAAAATGGATCCCTATATCCATAATCTGATGCCCGCCGGTCTGAACAAGACGGCGGCAGGCGGCGCGTCCGGGCGGAATTTCGCGACGGGTCGCGATCCGGGCGGCGATGAGAGCTATGCGTTTCGCGGCACGATGCGGTTCAAGCCGGTCGACGCGCTCGATATCACGCTGAAGGGCTATGCGTCCAAATCGACCGGAGGCGCGGCGGCCTCTCTCGGTGCTGGCCCGTACAAGTCCAACCCGGGCCTGTTCGACTATGAAAACCCCAATTTCATCCTTTCGCCCCTGTTCCAGGCACTGGGCTCCAAGGGCGCCGGTCTACTGCCGAGCAGCTACAGCCGGGCGGGGCTGTCGGATACCGAGATCGAACAGGATACCGTCGGCCGCGCCGTTACCCGCACCGAGGGGGCGGTGTTGACGGTGAAGGCCGACCTTGCCGACCGGCTCAGCCTCACCTCGATCACCGGCTATGATTCCGGCCTCTATCTCCAGACACAGACGGATTGCGACAGCGGCCCGCTGCGCCTCTGTTCGAACGGCTATCGGTCCGATTTCAAGGCCTTCAATCAGGATATGCGGCTCGATTACAGCAGCGGCCCGTTCAAGATGATCGCGGGCGCCTATTATGGCTGGGATTCGGTCACGTCGAACAACGCCATCGACATCTTCAACCTGCTGAGCGACGTGCGTGCCGCCGTCGGCCTGCCCTCGACCTGGTTCAACCCGGCGGGCGGCTTCAACGGAAAGGTGTTGTCGGCCGGTTCGGTGCCGACCGGCATTATGGGCAAGCAGCATTTCCGGCAGGAGCGCGAAAGCTGGGCCGTCTATGGCGAAGGCAGCTATGAAATCACCCCGACGGTGAAGTTCACGGCGGGCCTGCGCTACACGACCGACATCACCCGATATCGCGATGGCATCACCACCTATTATGACGACGCGGGCAATGCGCGAATGCTCGCCGTTTCCGCCTATGGCGCACCCTATTTCCTGTCGCCGGTCTATAACGAGGCCGGGGCCGTGGTGATCCCGGCAACCGGGGGAAGCATGCCCGGCGGCGTCAACAAGGACGGCAAGACCAGCCGCATCTCGGGCCGCGCCATTCTGGACTGGAAGCCGGTGGACGGCGTCATGCTGTATGCCAGCTATAGTCGCGGCTATCGCGCCGGAACCTTCAACGGCCTGGCCTATATCAGCTCGCCGCAGGTCTATTTCGTCAAACCGGAAGAAGTGAACGCCTATGAGGTGGGGTTCAAGACCCGGTTCCTTGACAACCGGCTGCAGGTCAATGGCAGCTTCTTCTATTATGATTACAAAAACCAGCAAAGCCAGGTCGTCGACCAGAGCGTGACGGCGAACGTCATCACGCTCGACGGCACGATGAAGGGGCTGGAACTGGATGTCGAATTCGCCGCCACCAATCGCCTGACGCTCAGCGCATCGCTCGGCCTGCTCGACAGCAAGTATAAGGATTTCGATCAGGCAAGCTGCGCAGCGCTGAACCTCAGCGGCCTGTATCCGGCACAGAAAGGGTCTTGCGTTCAATCGGGCGCGGGCAGTGTCAGCGTCGGCGGCAACCCCTTCCCCTATGCACCGAAGTCGTCGATCAACCTGGGCTTCGACTGGGATGCGGCGGATGTCGGGGCTGGCACGATCAAGGTACATGGCGACACCGCCTATTCGGGCCGCTTCTACTACGACTCGTTCAAGGACTATAGTCGCGGCGTCCTGAAGAACCTTGCGACGGGCCTCTATACAAATGGCGAGGGCGATTACTGGGTGTTCAACAGCCGTATCAGCTATGTGACGGATCGCTACACCCTTTCGGTATGGGGCAAGAACCTGTCGAACAGGCTCTATTTTCCGGGCGGCTATCCCAATGAGGGCATCACCGGAGCGGGCTATCTGGTTCGGGCGCTGCCCAGGACCTTCGGCGTGGAAGCCACTGTTCGCTTCTGACGACAGGGGGGATCCCCCCGCGATCCCCCCTTCCCCACCGACCTTCCTATTCTGTCACTGGAGTAATCTTGTCGTGAAGACCCGCGCCGCCGTCGCCTTCGAAGCGAAGAAGCCGCTCGAAATCGTCGAACTCGATCTGGAAGGACCCAAGGCCGGAGAGGTCCTGGTCGAGATCATGGCGACCGGCATCTGCCATACCGACGCCTATACGCTGGACGGCCTGGACAGCGAGGGCATCTTCCCCAGCGTGCTCGGCCATGAAGGCTGCGGCATCGTGCGTGAGGTGGGCGCGGGCGTGACCAGCGTCGTGCCGGGCGACCATGTCATCCCGCTCTACACCCCCGAATGCCGCCAGTGTAAGTCGTGCCTGTCGGGCAAGACCAACCTGTGCACCGCGATCCGCGCGACGCAAGGCAAGGGGCTGATGCCCGACGGCACGACCCGGTTCAGCTATAAGGGCCAGCCGATCTTCCATTATATGGGCTGCTCGACCTTCTCGAACTTCACCGTCCTGCCCGAAATCGCGGTCGCTAAGATCCGCGAGGACGCGCCGTTCGACACCAGCTGCTACATCGGCTGCGGCGTGACGACGGGCGTGGGCGCGGTGGTCAACACCGCCAAGGTCCAGCCGGGCGAGAATATCGTCGTCTTCGGTTTGGGCGGCATCGGCCTGAACGTCATCCAGGGCGCCAAGCTGGCGGGCGCGGGCCGGATCATCGGCGTCGACCTGAACCCGGCGCGCGAGGAATGGGGCCGCCGCTTCGGCATGACCCACTTCCTCAATTCCAAGGGCCTGTCGCGCGAAGAGACGATCGCGAAGATCCTCGAGTTGACCGATGGCGGCGCGGATTACAGCTTCGATGCGACCGGCAATACCGAGGTGATGCGTACCGCGCTGGAGGCGTGCCATCGCGGCTGGGGCACCTCGATCATCATCGGCGTGGCCGAGGCGGGCAAGGAGATCAGCACGCGGCCGTTCCAGCTGGTGACGGGCCGCAACTGGCGCGGCACCGCGTTCGGCGGCGCGCGCGGGCGGACCGACACGCCCAAGATCGTCGACTGGTATATGAACGGCAAGATCGAGATCGACCCGATGATCACCCACCGGCTGACGCTGGAGGAGATCAACAAGGGCTTCGACCTGATGCACAAGGGCGAAAGCATCCGCTCGGTCGTACTGTTTTAGCATTGTAGCGACCCCGCGGCGCAGCGTACGGGCGGCGATTGTCGCGGCTGAAAAGCTCTGCTCCTCCTACAGGAGCTTTTTCCTTCGTGAGCCGCAGGTTTGCCCATGTCGAACCTCGCGGTCAGTCCGCCGAAACCTCTGAACGGTGTAGCCATGCCGCCGTCCGATACCTGCTGCTCCAAATTATGGCGCACGCGTTTTCGATTGCCGTGCGGCTTTGCGGGCCAGCCATGGCGTCAGGCCATCTGAAGGCCCGGCCTCCCAGCCTCTACGGTGAACCACGCAAGGTCGGCGATGGGTGATCGTGGATTAAGCTTCCCCCTTCTGAGTGGTCCATCGACTATGCCAGTCTGGACCAAAATGAGCCTCACCCCGTCTCTGGTTCGGTCTTTATGAGAAAACCGGCTCTCTTTTCGTCAGGGCAGGCATGCCTGCCCTGACGAAAAAGCGCGCTCCATCGGGGTCTGGTTGCCGAGGGAGCCATGCGGACGGTGCTCGTTGTAATCGCGCCGCCACGCCTCACATTTTACCCGTGCGTCGTCCAGGCTCAAGAACCAGTATGCGTTGAGGCATTCGGCCCGTACCCGGCCGTTGAACGCCTCCGCGAACGCATTGTCAGTCGGCTTTCCAGGCCTGCTGAAGTCGAGCACCACACCATG